>NZ_JAVDPZ010000026.1:0-62049 GCF_031453995.1 Nitrobacter vulgaris
CCGTCCGCCGCCGAAACAACCAGGATCGCGCCGTCCATCTGCGCCGCGCCCGTGATCATGTTCTTCACGTAGTCAGCATGGCCAGGACAGTCGACGTGGGCATAGTGACGGTTCGCCGTCTCGTACTCCACATGCGCCGTCGAAATCGTGATGCCGCGCGCCTTCTCTTCCGGAGCCTTGTCAATCTGGTCGTACGCCGTGAACGTCGCCCCGCCCGTCTCCGCCAGAACCTTCGTAATCGCAGCCGTCAATGACGTCTTGCCATGATCAACATGACCAATCGTCCCAATGTTGCAATGCGGCTTGTTACGTTCAAATTTCGCTTTGGCCATTCTTCACCCCTTACGATCCGGCACACGGGCGGCATCGAACCGCGGGTGGGTTACTGCGGATAATGCCCCCATTCAAGCCGAATTCCGCACCGACTTCCTGGCCTGACCGTGACCAAGAGGAGCTGATCCCGCTTCGAATGCGGGACTGATTTAGATGCGATCTAAAGTTATGAGCTTGCGCTGCACCTTATTTGTCTCTGTATATGCCTGCATACTCAGACAGGAATCGTAGCGTGGCGCCGGCCGGCATTCTTGACAGCGACAACCTTCTGGATCGCGCCATCGAAGCGCACTACGCCGACATCAAGGCGGCGGTGCTTCGCCGCGGCTGCGCACGCGGGTTCGTCTCGGATGTAGTCCACGATCTCTATATCAAGCTTGCCGAACAGCCCGACGTCCTGAAGGGTAAGCATTCATTATGCGCTTTCCTGTGCCGCTCGGCGATCAACCTCGGCATCGATCGCATGCGCCGGGCGCGGCTCGAGCAGCACCTTTTCTCAGGAACAGCGGTCGAGGCGCTCGCGGTTCCTGCCGAAACGGCCGCGCCTGATTATGGTCTCGAGGTCGAGGCTCGCCTCGCGGTGTTGCGCGAGGCCATTGCGGAGCTTCCGGCGCGACGACGCGCCGTTTTCGTCCTGCACCGTCTCCACCGGCTCGAGCCCGACCAGATCGCGCGAAAGCTCAATATCTCGCGAAATATGGTCGACCGGCACCTTCGGCGGGCACTCGCGCATTGCCTCGATCGCCTGCTCGGTATCGAGTAAGAGTCCTTCTCAACAGGACTCGCTCGTCTCCATGATGGGTGAGAAGCGATCAGGAGTCGCGATGACAACCGACCAATCAGCGCAGGCAAGCCGCAAACGACATGAAGAAGCCGCTGCCTGGGTGCTGAAGAATCGTGACATGAATCAAAGCGCACACGAAAGTCGCGCATTTGAGGAGTGGCTCGACCGAGGCCAGGAGAACAGAACGGCGTACGAGGCGGCCGAGCGGCTGATGGGCGAAGCGCGCACGGTCATTTTGAACGATCCGGCCCTGCGGAATTTCAAAGTCAAGCCGCGCCCGCGTGTCGCCAAGACGCTTGCGGTTGCGATTCTCGGCGCGGCGCTCGCCGGCGGCGCCTTCGTCTATTCCGACGGCCCGATGCGGCTTCTGGCCAATGCAAGGTCGGGCACGGGAGAAATGCCGACCATCAAACTGGCGGATGGCACCACCATTCAGCTCAACGCCTTTTCCGCCATCTCCTACCGATTTACAGCAGAAACTCGTACGGTAACATTGCTGCGCGGTCAGGCATTCTTCCAGGTTGCGAAGGATACAAATCGTCCGTTTGTTGTCGAGGCGAATGGCGGGCTGACGACCGCGCTCGGGACGGCCTTCGATGTCCGGCTGGATCCGAGTTCAACAGAAGTGACGGTGACCGAACATGCTGTATCGGTCACTCCTCATACGCACGCCGACCCTGCGGTCCGGGTGAACGAGGGCCAGCAGGCCGTATATGACCGTGACGGCAGGGTGAAGGATGTTCGGCAGGCCGACACTCATACCGCGCTGGCGTGGCGCCGGGGCCAACTCGTGGTTGACAATGCGCTGTTGGCCGACGTTGTGACAGAGATAGGTCGCCATTTTGCGGGGCGTATCATCATATCGAATTCGGACCTCGCCGGACGCCGCGTCAGCGGTACATTTACCGTCACCGATACCGATGCGGCGCTCGCGCTCTTGCGCGAGTCTCTGGGACTTAGTGTGATCCGGATGGGTCCGCTGATCGTGCTGCGGGGCTGAAAATCCATCTCTCCCATCGTCACACACGGGCTTGACGTCACTGACGTCACAAGGCGCTCGATCGATACTTGAAACTTCCAAGTTACTTTCCTCATCGTCCAGAGTCCCAAAGCGTTCCCTTCGTTCGTCACTCCATTGAAAGGCTGATTTTCCGCCATCCCGGCGGAGCGGCATGATTTTGGGGACGAGTTCGATGGCGGGGGAAACAACGGGGCAGCGGCGACAATCACAGATTTTGAGGCGGGCTCGATCACTCCTGTTGGGGACGACGCTGCTTGCAACCGGTTTCGTCGTGCCGGCAGTTGCTCAGAATGCGCCTGCGTCCGTGGCGCGGACCATGTCCATTCCTGCTGGCCCGCTGACGACGGCCTTGAATCGGCTGGCCGCCCAAACCGGAATGCAGGTGTTGTTCGATGCGTCGATCGCGCGGGGCAAAACGACGGGCGGCGCCCACGGTGAGCTGACTGCTAACCAGGCGTTGTCGGCGATCCTGAGCGGAACCGGCCTCGTCGCACGGGCCACCGGTCCAAACGCGATCACGATCGTTTCGCCGTCAGCGGCCGGCGGCGCGGCGCCGGCCGGAGCGATTTCGCTCGATACCATCGACGTACAGGGCGAGACCGCGCGGGGGCCGGTGCAAGGTTACGTTGCAAACCGCAGCGCAACAGCCACGAAAACCGATACGCCGTTGATCGAGGTGCCGCAGTCGATTTCAGTCATTGGGGCCGAGCAAATCCGCGACCAGAAAATCGTTTCGAAGTTCGATGATACCCTGCGCTATACGCCGGGAGTCGTGGCTGCCCAGTATGGGCAGGATCATGGCGATGACTGGTTTGTTATCCGCGGATTTTTTGCGCAGAATGACTCGCTTTTTCTCGATAACCTGCAGCTCTACAGTTCCACTTTTACCGGCTGGAAACTGCAGCCGTTCAATCTTGAACGCGTCGAGGTGCTGCGCGGCCCGTCAGCAATTTTGTACGGCGGATCGGCGCCGGGCGGATTGGTCAACGCCGTAAGCAAGGCGCCTCCCGCCGAGCGCCTTGGCTTTATCGAGGCCGGCGTCAACAATTTCGGCAACGCTTACACGCAGTTTGACTTCGGCGGTCCTGTCACGACGACCGAGCCGGGATCCGGCAAAATTCTCTACAGGACCGTCGGCCAGGTCAATCGCGGCGGCACGCAGACGAACTTCGTCAACGACGACAACTATTTCATCGCGCCGTCCGTGACCTTTCTACCCGATGTGGACACGCGGCTTACGGTGCTCGCCATGGCATCCCAGAACAGGACGAGGGTGCAAGGTTTTCTGCCTTATGTCGGAACCGTGACCGACGCTCCGTTCGGCCGAATACCGGCGAACCTGTTTATCGGCGACCCCTCTGTCGGCGACTACAGCAGGCAGCAAAAAATGGTCAGCTATCAATTCGAGAAGCATCTCTCGGACAACGCGACGTTCCGCCAGAATGGGCGCGTTGCGAATGTCGCTGCTGACTATAACGGCATAATCGGGTTTGGCTACGCGACCACTCCGGCCGCAGCCGACATCGCGCGCGGCACCTTCATCGCCCGCAATAATGCGACTCAACTCAGTCAGGACAATCAGTTTGAGTATCGCTTTGCGACGGGTCCGTTCCGGCATACCGCGGTGATGGGTCTTGACTTAAAACATTATGCGCTCGACGACAAACAGGGTATGGGGCCCGCTACCGATCTGAACGTCCTCAATCCGGTGTATGGCGTTAACCCGCCCTTCGACGGCCCGCTTTATCGGGACGGCCGCGTGACACAAAAGCAGGCCGGCCTCTACCTGCAGGACCAGATCAAGTGGGATCGTTTGACGCTGGTCCTGTCGGCCCGCAACGATTGGGTAAAGCAAGTCTATACCGACCTATTTACTTTAACCCGACAGGACAGCAAGTTTTCCGGCCGCGCCGGCCTGATCTACAACTTTGACAATGGCGTTGCACCCTATGTTTCTTATGCAACGAGCTACAACCCGATCGTGATCATCAATGCCGCCGGTAATTTGCTCCTACCCGAAACCGGTGTGCAGACTGAAGTCGGCTTGAAGTACCAGCCCTCTGGTCTGAACGCACGGTTCGGCATCGCTTTGTTCGACCTCAAACGCCAGAATGCCCTGACTGTCGATCCGATCAATCCGACTTTCCAGAGACAGAATGGCGAGGTGACGTCGCGCGGCCTCGAACTGGAAGCCGTGGCCAATATCACCCGCGATTTCAAAGTGGTTGCGAGCTATACCAACTACGACCTGTTCATCAGCAAGGATCTCGATCCGACCTTGATCGGTAAGGTTCCGACCACCGTCCCGCGGCAGATTGCTTCGTTATGGACGGACTACACGTTCAGGGAAGGCTCGCTGGACGGCTTTGGTCTCGGTGGCGGCGTGCGCTATGTCGGCTCATCTTTCGCCGACGTCGCCAATCTTCTTACCGTTCCGTCCGTGGTACTGGCTGATCTTGCCGTTCACTACGAATGGGCGAGTAACTGGCGCGCGGCAATCAACGTTATGAACATCGCCGACACCGCTTATGTCGCAGGCTGTGGCGGTTTTACTTCATGCTACTACGGCGACCGGCGCCGCATCACGGGAAGCCTCTCCTACAAGTGGTGATGGTTGCTTTAAGATGACGCGTGCCCGCGACTATGGATTACGCGCCGCGAAATAGGTCGACCGCATTTGATCCGCAATCGGACAGCAGATCGCATCATGCGCAACTAATAAAGGCCGGCGAAGCCGGCCTTTGCCATTCAATCCGAGCGGATAATCTGGAGGCGATCTCAGTAATGAGGGACCGCCGGTCCGCCCCAGCCGAAGCGATAGTTCACGCCGGCCTTGACGGTATGCTCGTCGTTGCGGAAGCTCGCTCCGACAACATCAGCCGGAGAACCCGCGCCGAATGTCGTCTTGCCGAAGTTGTAATACTGGTACTCTGCTTTAGCGGACCAGTTCGGCGCGAACATATATTCAAGACCTGCACCGACAGTGTAACCACTGTCCCGATTTCCATTGGTTGTGAAAGCCTGCGGCACCCCGGCCGCGTTGGAGACACCCAGCGTGCTGTCCCTGAACGCATAGCCGCCTTTGGTATACAGAAGGGCCGGCCCCCAGGCATAGCCGAGCCGACCGGTCACTGAGCCCAAGCCGGGGTTACCACCAGTCACAATACTGCCGCCAGGGAAGACCACATCTCCTCTGTAGTTGGCGAGCCAGCTATATTGGGCCTCGATGCCGAGCACCCATTGGTTCGCGAACTGGTAGTCGGCACCGCCCTGCACGCCTCCGAGGAAACGACCGTCGCTTCCCCCCAGGCCGCCGCCGAACGCACCGCCGAGATGGCCGCCGACGTAGAAGCCAGTCCAGTTGTAGACAGCCTGCGGCGGCGTAGAGGGCAGGGGCGCCTTGGTATAGGGTCGCGGCTGAAGGTCAGCCGCAAATGCTGGTGCAGCGACGGCTGCAACGGCAGCGATCGTAAGCAAGAATTTTTTCATGATGGGTTTCCCCTCTCATTGGATTACCACCATCGTTCGTTCACCTTGGTCAAACAACGTGGCGCGAATTTGGTTGCCGGGCTGCATAACGGCGACGTCGGCGCACCACAACGCTGTTCCTATGTAGGAACTGTCGCCCGGAAAAACAGGGCCTCGTTTGCCGCGGTTCCACCACAGAATCTCTGCGGACCTAAGGGCTCCAGACTCGTCAAAATGTGATCAAATGATTTGAGACCCGAAGCCGAGCCCTACCGGTGGCTCAGCGCGTCAGCTTCTCGAGTTCCGGGAACGGCGCGTAGACCGCGCCCGCACAGATGTCATCGACCTTCTCAATCATGCGATCGAGCCGCGCATCGACATACACGACCGCACGCTGCACCACACCCCGATAACTACCGTCGATTTCTCGGGCGTTATAGCGCAGGCAACTCACGTAACGCAGCCTGCCACCGACGGTGCGCTGAGCCGGTTCGGCCATCGCAGCGTCCCGAATGCCGGCGGGGTTATTGAGGTAGGTTCTGAGAAACGCCAGCAATTGAGCGCGATAATCGGCTGGAAATGGTTGATTAGCCACCCCGCGATCATCGGTATAGACGAGGCCGCCCTGACCACCGCCCTGCTCGCTGTCGGTCATGCAGGCCGCGAGCGATGCCGCCAGCATCACGATCGCCAGGAATTTTGCAGATGCCCCCAACGTCCGTCCGTCTTTCCGGTTTGTATTTCTCCCGAAAGCACTAAACCGTCCGCTGCCGAAAACAAATTCGTATTTCGCTTATCCGGGCAAAAGTTCGGGTTGCGACGAATCGAGGCTTGCGGCAGCCAAAAGCGATCGCCGCAAGCCCTGATCGCACCTCGTGACGGAATTAGCTCTGCTTGGGGGCGCTATGATGACGGTGATGAGATTTCGTCTTGGCCTTGGCCTTGGCGTTGGCGTTCAGCACTTTCGAGTTGACGGTCGCCGTCTTGGCCGCCGGGGCCTGGTCCGTGCGGGAGGTGCTAGCCATCGCGGGCGCAACAAACACGGAAGCCGCAAGCAGTGCGGCCGAAATCGTCTTGAACATCGATTGGTCTCCTTGGAGCGTGGATCGCCGAGGTCGCCGTCCGGATGGCCGGGCTCTTCGATAAGACCCCCATCATGAAAGCGCGTAGCTGAATGCACGCTGAAGCGCGATGGCGGCCTCTGTTCACCTTGATGAACAGTTGGTCATAAGCGCGATCGGCGGAGCCTTGTCCTTTCCCGCTAACCATGGACTGACCCGGGCCTCGACACGCGACCGCAAAGCGCGGTTAAGTGCCTCTTCGATAGCCGGCGTGACCGAAAACAACACGTCAACGGCAGTTGCGGAAGCCTGCGAACCATCATGCCCTCACCCCAATCCTATAACCGGATCGCCTTTGTCGCGGGCGCAAGTCCAGAAGCCCAGCAGGCGCTGACAGAGTTGGTGGAGACCTATGGCAATCGCGATCCCGCGGACGCCGATGTGCTGGTTGCGCTCGGCGGCGATGGGTTGATGCTGCAAACACTGCAGCGGAACATGCGGTCGGGAAAGCCGATCTACGGGATGCATCGCGGCACGGTTGGATTTCTGATGAACGAATACAGCCGGCATGATCTCCAGGCGCGCCTCGCTGCCGCGACCGACACCGTTATCCATCCGCTGTTGATGCGCGCGACCGATATTCATGGCGCGATTCATAATCATCACGCCATCAATGAAGTATCGGTATTTCGCCAGACCCACCAGGCAGCGCGGCTGCGCATCCTGATCGACGAGCGCGAACGCATGGCCGAACTTGTCGCCGACGGCGTATTGGTTGCCACGCCGGCCGGATCGACCGCCTATAACCTGTCGGCGCAGGGACCGATCCTGCCGATCAACGCGGCGCTGCTCGCTCTGACTCCGATCAGTCCCTTCCGTCCGCGGCGCTGGCGCGGCGCGCTGTTGCCAGATACGGCCGTGGTGACAATCGAGGTGCTTGAAGGCGAAAAGCGCCCGGTGGCCGCCGTCGCCGATCACGATGAAGCTCGCAACGTCCGCCGCGTCGAGGTCTCATCGGACAAAATGATTTCAATGCGAATGCTGTTCGACCCGGGCCACAGCCTCGAGGAACGAATCCTCAGAGAGCAGTTCGGATACTGAGTCCCTTCCCTCTCCCTTCTTTTAGAGCGGACGGTTTCGAACGACGCGAGAAACTGGTGAGGCAATTGATCTTTTGTCGCCCTCGCTGGCTCGAATTTCGCTGCTTTCGCTCGCCTCCCCAAGGGAGACAGAAGGAACGGCAACCATTCATTAACGGCGACGGCATATAGTTAACGGCAAGTATACCGGGCCCGCATCATGTACGGCATTGACTTCAACAAGCTGCGGTTTCTCGTCTGCGATGACAACGCACACATGCGCCGCATTCTGCGCACGTTGCTGCATTCGTTTGGCGCGCGCGAAGTCTACGAGGCCGAGGACGGAGCCACCGCCCTCGAAATGTTTACTCATTATGTTCCGGACATCGTCATCGTCGACTGGGCGATGCCGATCTTCGATGGCATCGAGCTTACGCAAATGATCCGCCAGCCGGACTCGAAGGGAAACCCGTTCGCCCCGATCATCATGCTGACCGGACACTCGGAGAAGCGGCGCGTCACAGTCGCGCGCGATGCTGGTGTCACCGAATTCCTGGCGAAACCGATTTCAGCCAAGGGGCTCTATCAACGAATCCTGAACGTCGTGGTCTCGCCCCGCCCTTTCATCAAGACCAAAAACTATTTCGGTCCGGACCGCCGGCGCAATACCAGCAACGGCTATATTGGCCCCGAGCGCCGCGGCACCAAGGAGCCCGACGTTATCCCGCAGCCATCGCTGCTGGATAAGGCGCGAGCCCCGGGCTAAAAGGCACGGCGATGCAGAAGAAAGATCCCGCCGAACTGACGATCCAGGCATTCGCCGACCATCACGTCATCACCCCGCCCAATCGGCTGCGCAACGTCGTTCGGCTGATCGATGAGAAAAATTTAGACGACCCGATCGCGCTTGCCGAAAAGGCCCTGGCGGGGCTTTCGGACGAATTCTCCAAGTGGATGGCGATCGAGTGTGACCGCCTTGTCGCCGCCCACGCGGCCATTCTCAAGAACGGATTCACGCCGGCCACGCGCGACGAACTGTTTCGCGCCGCGCACGACATCAAAGGCGACGCCGCAACCTTCGAGTATCCCGCCGCCGCCGCCGGTGCCGAAAGCCTCTGCCGCATCATCGAACATTCGCCGGCTCTCGACCGGGTACCTGCGGAGCTGATCGCCTATCACATCAACGCGATCCAGGCGATCGTGCGCGAGCACGCCAGCCCCGGCACCAAGGCCATGGCAAAGGAGATCAACCGGAAACTGCGTCTTGTCGCCGATGAATATCTCGCAACGGTCAACCAGGACCGTCCCGAACACCTTGAAGCCATTCTCGCGCCGAGCATTGCGCCGACAGAATAGCGCTCGGCCGTTCCTGCAAGCGGCTGAGGATCTGTTCTCACGCGGCTTCTTTTATCACTAAGATTTCCGCTGGAAGATCAGCCCTATCGAGCGTTTTTTTTGAACGAAGTGGAATCCGCTTCGCGTAAAGAGAACGCGTCAAACCAAAAGAAATCCTTTGCCGTTTCCGTGAGCGATGAATTTTAAGTCTTCGCTCGAACGAACTACGCCGCCGCAAGTAGATCGCTGAGCAGCGGTTCGCGATATGCTCGCGGTGAATCTTTGGGCTCGCCAAAGCTCGGCTCACGGGACGCGGACTCATATGACGCCGGCTCGTCAAACCTCGGTTCGAGGCGTTCCGGTTCATAAGACGCAACAGCGTAAGATCCAGCCTCGCAAAGTTCGGCTTCGTAAGACTCAATTCCGTACGACTCAATTTCGTAAGGCTCAGCTTTATAAGGCTCCGCTTCATAAGGCTCCGCTTCATAAAGCAAAGCTTCACAAGACTTCGCGTCGTCAAGCTCAATTTCATCAAGCTCGTGTTTGTCGAACTGAGTTTTGAACGCCCAGCGGTCAAGAAATTGCGGCCTAAAATCCTTCACCGCTTCACGGAGACGGTGAAGGACTCTCGTATTTTGATTTGATGCGTTTTCTTCACGCGAACCGCTCAAAAACGCTATAGAGGGGGCAGGTTCGCGGAACTCCTCACGAAACTCAGGTTCGTAAAACTCCGGCTCGCAAACCGGCATTTCATCAATTTCGTCGCGCGCAGGCTCCGCGGCTGCTTCGGTAACCAGTTCGTCACAGAACACACGCGCTTCCTCGCGCGCCGATTCCGTCGCGAACCGCCGCAGCAGGATCAGCAGAGGCTCCGAAACCTCAGCGGGCGCCGTTTCGCACATCGTCAGCACACGCTCGACCATGCGGCGGCGTAGCCGCGTCGTACCGCCGACCGTCCCGACAAAGCCAATCTCGTCGCGCGCTTCCAGCGCGGCGCGAAACCCAGGGAACGTGGATTCCGGCAGCCCCGCCCGCGTCAGCAGCGCGGAAAGGCTGGCGCCGCCGCGATCATGAACCAGGGCGGTGACGCGACTTAAAGGCAGGCCGGACAGTTCCACCAGCGCATGGTCGAACAGCTCCGTATTGCCCGACAGCAGCGCGCGCAAAATCAATCCGGGGGTGAGTTGCCCGGTGGCGCGCAGATGCGCGACCAGACTGCACATGTCGTCGTCTCGCGCATGTGCAGCGATGTCAACGATCGAGCGATCGCGCGCATCGCTAACCGCACGGCCGGCGCGATCGGCATTGAGCCAACTCCGTGAGACAACGAACTGCGCCAGCGAGTTCGAAAGCTTTGTGGCCAGCGCGAGCCGTGTGACTACTGGCAGATCCTCGAGCGCCAGCATCGATTCCCGGATCGCCGCGAGATGACCATGCCGCTCGACGATGCGGTCCCATGACATCGGCGCGATATTCGCGCCCGGATTTTCGATCAGTTCAAGTGCCGCCGCCGCCGAGCCAACCTCGGCAAGGGCTGCGCAGACCGACACCGGCACGTGAACGCGGCGCGCGACGGCGCACTGCACTTCACAGCTACCGGTCGCGACGATGTCGACGAGGTCCGCATCGATCAAGAGTGGCGAATGTTCGAGAATCGGAATAGCGACCGACGGCTGATCGACCGACAGTGCCCGGACAATGGCCGGCGGCGCGCTCGCGCTACGCGCGAAAACGTCCGCCATCGCCCGGCGAACCAGCGGAGACGAGTCATCGAGCTGCAACAGCAGCCCGCCCTCGGCAGCGGCGCGGTCGTCATCGGACAGATCGGATATGAGCCACGCGCGGGCTAGCGCTCGCGTCGCTTCGGCCCGCTCGCCTGCGGGGGCGGTCCGTACCCAGCTTAGGAATTGCCGAACGATCATGGTGTTTCCGGCTTACGCACCGACACCGCGAAACGGTGTCGGTCATAGAAAATAAACCATGACGCTTAACAAAGGGTTCACCATAACCGTTTGCCTTCGTTGACGCTTCGTTAACGCGGCGAGTTCACGCGCACGATGAGACGATCGCGTTAGATCGTCATGCGAGGGGTTAGCAGTGCGCAGCGTCGTTCGGAAAACAACAAACGACTAAACTCGTCCAGGGTTCGTTGCGCCCCTACCCGCTATAAGCACCGCTGCGATCGCTGAACAGATCGAACGGCGGACGCGGATCTGAAACCGATGGGTTCTGCGCCGTGGTGGACGGCGCACCCCACAATTCCTGAACGACCGGAGACACCGGCTGGGTACGCTCGCCGACCTGAAACAGCGAACGGAACGTCGGCTGGCTTGGCGCGGCCGAGGAGGAAGCCGCGATCGGCGCGACGCCGCGCACGTCGGGCAGGCGTGACAGATAGGCCGCCTGGTCGGATGGCGTCGAGGACTGCGTTTCAGACGTCATGGCCATACGGGTCGCGGGCGAATTGGCGGCGACAGCGTAGCGCCGGTCCAGATCGGCGTAGACTTCCGAGACGCTACGTGCGCGGCCGTCAGAATCATAGAAGATCGGACGATTGGCGGCGGCGGCATTCGGAAACAGCCGCGCACCGGACGCTTGTGGATTGTCCTCGGCATTCGCGATCAGTTTCGCGGCTCCGCTGACGCCCATGAAGTGCGCCATGTAGAGTTCGCTGTCGGTCGGACGGCGGCCTATCAGGCCAGTCAGCTTGAAACTGTTGGATTGCGTCAGCACCCCCGCCATGGCTGACGCGATAGCCGGGTCATCACGCAGCTTGAGAATAGCGGCGCGGGTCGCCGGATCAGCGACGGAATAGCTGCCAGATGGCGATTTGGCGATAGCGTCGGCATAGCCGTTAAAGCCGAGCGCCGGTCCCGCCTCCTTTACCGTGCCGAGCCACGTCTGCTCGATGAACTGATAGAGGCCCTTGGCGGACGACGTGCCGGCAGCGGCATGAGGATTGAAATTGGATTCCATCTTGGCGGTCGCGAGCAGATATTCGAAGCTCGCTCCCGTGGCCTCGGCTGCCCGCTTGATGGCGGTAGTTATTCCGCCGAAAATTCCGCTCAGTCCCGAAGCGGCGTTGGCGGCATCGACGCTCATCTTGATCTCCGCTCCCGCGACCGCCCGCCTGCATAGCACCGGAAAATCCGTCGTCTATTCCGACGTTTCCAGACGGCTATTCGCTCGGATCGCAAGGTGGAAGATTATGGTTAACAGGGCCTTAACGGAGGCCTGCACAACCCAAAGCCGTCAGGCCTTCGCGCCGTAAACATCGGCCGGATCGAAGAGCCTGTCGGCATCCACAAACGAAAGGCCCATTTTGTCGCCATCGCCTTTTGTCACTGCCCGGTAGAAACACGAGCGCCGTCCGGTATGGCAGGCGGCGCCTTGCTGTTCGACCTTGATCCAGACCGCGTCCTGATCGCAGTCCGTTCGCATCTCGATCACTCGCTGGATCTGACCCGAACTCTCACCTTTCCGCCATAAGGCCTTGCGTGAGCGGCTGTAATACCAGGCATCACCGGTCTCAACGGTCCGCCGCAGCGCCTCTTCGTTCATGTGCGCGACCATGAGAACGTCGCCGGTTTTGGCATCCGTGGCAACGCAGGTCACGAGTCCGGACGCGTCAAAGCGGGGCTGGAACATCAGCCCCTCCTCGACCTCGGATGAAGGTTTTGATCCAGACACAGGAAATCCCTTCGGAATATCGTGGAGGGATTTAACGCGGCTACCCTCGTACCATGGACAGGAAACGCGCCTGCTCCGTGGGATTGTCGCGGAATACGCCCGTGTACCGGCTTGTGAACGTCATCGCGCCATGCTTGGCGACGCCGCGCACCGACATGCAGGTATGCTCCGCCTCGATCATCACGGCGACGCCCCGCGGTTTAAGCACCTCGTCCACGGCCGCGGCGATCTGCGCGGTCATGTGCTCCTGGGTCTGGAGCCGCCGGGCGAAGATGTCAGTCAAGCGCGCCAGCTTGGACAGCCCGACCACCCGCTCCACCGGCGTATAGGCGATATGTGCCTTGCCATAGAACGGCATCATGTGGTGCTCGCACTGCGAGGTGAACTGGATATCACGCACCAGCACGAAATCATCATAGCCTGCCGTTTCACCAAAGGTCCGGTTCAACACCTCGGCCGGACACTGATGATAGCCCTGATAAATCTCGTCATACGACTCGATCACCCGGCGTGGAGTATCGAGGAGCCCCTCGCGGTCCGGATTTTCCCCGATATAGGACAACAACGTTCTGATAGCGCCTTCGGCTTCATGCCGCGACGGGCGTTGCCGGTTCGGCTGAACCGCCGCTAAAAACTCCGACGGGTCCAGCTGGGCAGGAGAGAACCCGGCAGGTTTGACGTTATTGGATTTGACGTCAGAAGGTTTGCTGCCGCGTAGCGGCTTGATCAAAGCGTCCATCTTCACTCCGTTCGACCGGCCTCGCGTGAGACCGGAGTGTCACCGGGCAGACGGGGCAGCATTGCACGCCACCGGACGCCTGAGTCCCTTGATATTCAACATTGCAACGTCCGAATCGAACTTCAATCCGGGTGCGACGGAAAATCGCCGGATTGCGTTTCCCGGCAATAGATACATATATAGGCTTCGAGGTTCCCGCCGCCAAGAGCGTCGCTCCGCCTCTTTCAGCGAATTCAATGTCGAAACCTATGCTGAACGACGTTTACAATACTCGCATTATCGAACTGGCCGGCAATATTCCGCGCCTGGGCCGTCTTGCGGCGCCAGACGCCAGCGCCACCGCTCATTCGAAGCTGTGCGGGTCCACCGTCAAGATCGATCTCAAGATGGATGGCTCTATTATCACGGACTTCGCGCACGACGTGAAGGCCTGTGCGCTCGGCCAGGCGTCCTCCTCGATCATGGCGCGCCATGTGGTCGGCTCGACCGCCAGCGAACTCCGCGAGTTGCGCGAGATCGTTCACAGGATGCTGAAGGAAAACGGCGCACCGCCCGAAGGAAAGTGGGCCGACATCGCGCTGCTCGAACCGGTGCGCGATTACAAGGCGCGCCACGCATCCACCATGCTGACGTTCGATGCGGTCGTCGATGCCATCGGTCAGATCGAGACAAAATCAGCCGCGCTGACCACCGCCCAAAGCTAAAGTTCCCCGGTTACCGTTCGCGGGAAGAAAGCCATCAGATCAAATCATAGAGCCACGCTTCTGCTCCCGTCAGGAGCGGAACGGCTCTCGTGTCGTTATTGAGGCCGGTCCGGAGCAGCGCTCGCCGCAGCGTGCCCGGCGGATTCTGCTTCAGCTGTCTTGGTCGGCTGGCCGGTCATCGTCGCCGCAGCGGGTGCATTCGTTATACCGGGAAAGCGATCCTGCACCGGCTTTGTGACAATATCGGCAACTGGCGCCTCAACGACCTCCCCACCCGGCAACACATCCGCGGCGCGGTCTGTCGTCATAAGATTGGCGGAGCGCAATTCCGCTGGCGACAATTCGTGAAGGGCCTCCCAGGGAGGAATACTGAGCGCCAGGTGCAGCAGATCGCCGGACCCGCCCATCTCAAAGGTGTACTTGGCGAGCCGACCAATATCGCGCTCTACGATCATCAAATCCTCGGCAGTGTAGCTCGCAGCCCTGGCATCGTCCGCGCGATCACCCATCCAGATCTGATGTACGCGAACATGTGCGCGCTCAGGCACATAGCGGGTTTTTCCCGACAGCAACACGAACACGCACATGGACTCGCAATAGGCTTCGGGGAACACAGCTGCGCGATCACCCGCCACCGTCTTGACGACGACGCTGGCCCCAACCGTGGTGCGCACGCCGAGTTCTCGCCAGCGCCGCCCGAGCGCAATGGCATCGTTGACCGAGCCACCACCGGAATCGAGCACGACCGTCGCACCGGTAAGATCGCGCCCGGCAGCGAAGTCGTTGAAGGCTTTCGGAGTTTCGCTCGTTACGAGGCCAACGGCGCTGATCCAGCTCCCACAGTGCGGCTCACAAGCAATCCAGGAGAAACGCATCGGATGCTTGCGTGCCTCGAGGTTTTCTTTCGTCGAACCCTGCTCAAACGCAGATGCGAAACCTGAAAAGGCAAAACAAAAAGCTGCCGCGCACAGAAGCGTCCGTCCGTAGAAGCCGGATGATTTCGCGAACCTCAATTCGGTCCCTTCCCCACAGCCGATGTTGCCTGATCTAACGCAGCTCGATGTTCCAATCCGATGCAGTAGCCCGAACGCATAACCCTACGTTCAACACGATGATCCTGTTAGCAGAAACTAGCCGTGAGACTTGTCAGCGTCCATAAACCTTTGCTGCGATTGTTCCTGGGAGTGTGCGATATTCTGCCACCTGTGGCGATATTGCAGCTTGATCTGGTTCTTCGGGGGAACCTGCGGCATGCATCTCTCGCACCTGAGAGGAAAGCTCCGCGTTCATGAAGCCGACGCCGCAAAGTTCCAGGTTCTGCCCGGCTTGCGCAAGTGCCGCTTTGCGGCTGCCCCGCAATGTCGGCCGAGCGTTGATCTGGATCTATCGCCATACCCTATCGCCGCTGGTGGGTTTCAACTGCCGGCACCTGCCGACATGCTCAGCCTACGGCGATGAAGCAATCGAGCGTTTCGGGCTTTGGGGTGGCGGCTGGATGACGTTGGCGCGGATCTTACGCTGCCATCCTTGGGGAACCTCCGGCATCGATAATGTTCCCGCAGCGAAACCATCCGGCGCTACCTGGTACCGGCCGTGGCGTTACGGCCGCTGGCGCGGCGTGAATGCCCCGTGAGAGGATTTCCATAGCGTTTTCGAGCGAAGGGTATTGGTTCGCGTGAAGAAAACGTGGCAAATCAAAATCATAGAAGCGCCGCTTCTGATCCCATCAGAAGCGGAAAGGCTCGAATGAAGTATGTCGAGAACTGAGGTGTGGTTCGTTCAAAGAAAAGGGCGCTAAAACAAAAAGGTTCAACCCGATATTGATACATCGGATCCGGGAGCTTTAATGCGCGAGAACCTCGATTTCTCCGTCCACGCCGTTGAAGACCTCGAAGCCCCTCTCGAAGACCTTGCCTTCGTTCTTAGCGATGACGCGATACTCACCCTCGGCCAATATCACGCTGGGAAATGCTCCGATCGATTCCTTGATAACATCACCCCCAGGCGTCAGAACTGACCACGCAGTATTGGCCAGCGCTTCGCCGCCCTTGTCGCTGACGAGTTTCAGGGTGATGAGCGCGGCACGGTGAGAGATCGTTACGTCGGTCAACTTTCCTGCTTGCACACTGATGTCCGAGCGTACGACCGAGTTCGCGTCGCCATAGGTGGAGACGATGTAGTAAGTACCTTCCGGCAAGAGCATAACGTCGCCCCCAGCGACATTAGGCACCAGCGGCGCGCGCTCGGTGCCCTCGAACTGACTACCCTTGTAGATGCTGAAGGAAATCTGGTTGGGCGGGATCATCGATGCGCCGACTCGACCCTCGATCTGCAGGCCGCCCGCCGGCAACACGAACGACTCGCGGTCGGTGTCAGGCTTGAGTGTCACAGGCCGCGCGGCGCTGACCAGCCCCAGCGAAACGTGCACGACATAGCCCCCCGGCGGGAGCACGAGGCTGGGAGTTGCATCATGGTTTTCGCGCACCAGCTTGAAGGCACCGGTCTCGTCGGGTCGTTCGGAATAAACTCGCCAGATCAGCCCGCTGTTGATGACCGGCAGATCCTTACCGTAGCGCGCGGTCAACGACAGAACCCCCTGCGCCGGAGCCGCGATGCTAGGCGGCGCCGTCAGCGGCACGGCGGCGGCCGGCACCTGAGTCAATGGCGCTGGTAGATTTGGCGTGGATGCCGGACCGGAGGACGGCGCAAGGCTGATCGCAGGTTCCGACGGAGCTTCCGGAATGGATGCTGGCGGGACCGGCGGCGGACGTTCGCCAAACAATTGTGCTGACGCGGCGTATGGAAAGGTCGCGAGAAGCGTGACGACCGAAACAAGGAACGGCCATGAGCGTCGGCTCACATTACATCGATGATTTCCCCCGAAGATCATGGCGCCGGTTCTTCCCGGAAAACACGGCGAATTCAAGCCTCGGGACTTGCTCAGAATTGCATCCCGCTGTGGAAGACTTAAAAACCGGCCCATCGGGTTGAAACGCCGCTATCCGGTGATAATTTCTGCCAAGCAAGCAATAAGTCATCCTTTTGCTCACCGTGTCCGCCGGCAGCATGGTAACCGATGCCGGCAGTCGGAGAATCCTATCGTGCTGGAGGGTTTGAAAGGTCGCGACCAGAATGGGTCGAACGGCCAAAAAGTAGGATTGGGTAGCGTCAGGCGGCCAGTGATCGGGCTGGCCCTGGGTGGCGGGGCCGCGCGCGGTTTCGCTCATATCGGCATTCTCCGTTCCCTGATCGCGCACGGCATCGAGCCCGATGTCGTGGTGGGCACGTCGATTGGAGCGGTGGTTGGGGGCGCCTATGCCGCCGGTCGTCTTGATATTCTGGAGGAGTGGGCGCGCAGCCTGCAGCCTCGCAGTCTCTTCAGTTATCTGGATATCCGGTTGAACGGCTCCGGACTGATCGGCGGCGCCAAGCTCACCGCCCAACTCGAGGCGTCGCTCGGTCAAATCCAGATTGAAGAACTGCCACTCAAGTTCGCAAGCGTCGCAACGGAAGTCCGCACTGGCCACGAAATCTGGCTTACGCACGGGCGACTGGTCAATGCTATGCGTGCGTCCTATGCCCTTCCGGGTATCTTTGCGCCGATACTGGTTGGCGACCGCTGGCTGGTCGATGGCGCGCTTGTCAACCCGGTGCCTGTTTCCACCGCCCGCGCGCTGGGCGCCGAAGTTGTGATCGCGGCCAACCTGTCTAATGACGTGTTCGGCCGCAGCACCACGATATTCTCTCATGGTACGCAGAACGAGGTGCAGGAGGAGGTCGTCGTCGAGCCCCCGCCGCGCAGACTTGGCTTCGGCAAGTTCTTTTCGCTCGAGCGAACGGTTAAGCGCGAATTCTTCGCCGGCGGCAGTCGCCCGGGTGTTGTGTCGGTCATGACCGACGCGTTTAACATTATGCAGGATCGAATCACGCGCGCGCGGCTCGCTGGCGACCCGCCGGACCTTTTGATCTCGCCGCGGGTCGGCCAGATCGGCTGGTTCGACTTTCACCGCGCCGGCGATCTGATCGCGCACGGTGCACGTGCCGCAGATCGAGCGATCGACGCGATTGTAGAAGCGATCGAAGTTCTCGCGCCGGCGTCGGCACCGGACGTTGCTGGCGTCCCGGACCCTGAAAGCGGGACCGATCCTTAATGCAGCACGTGCTCAGGCCGTGTTGATGTACTCGCGCAGCGCCTCCTGCTCGGCTTCATATTCCTGGACGCGCAGCTTGACGACATCCCCGATCGAGACCATGCCTACCAGCTTGCCCTCCTCCACCACCGGCAGATGCCTGAACTTTTCCGCGGTCATGACTTCCATGAGGTGAGCGACCGTATCCGACAGACGGCAACTGACGACCTTGCGGGTCATGGCGAGGCTGACGGGCTCATCGAGCGCAACTGCGCCGCGTTTATCCAGTACATGGACGACGTCCCGTTCGGACAGAATGCCATCAATGCGCGTACCGCTCACGACGAGCACGGAACCGATCTGCTTTTCCGACAAAATCTTGAGCGCCGCCGAAAGCTTTACGTCGGGCGCGACGCTTACGACTTGAGAACCCTTGGCGCTGAGAATGGCACATACTGTCATTGTCGCTTCCCTTGGAGGGATCGCGCGGGATCACTTTGCGCGATCCTTGCCTTTAGCGTTCAGGCGACAACCAACATCCAGTTTTGCTCGCGAGTAGAACGCATCAACGGGGTCATCGTTTCCAGCACGCGAACGAATTTAAACTCGCCTGACCAGGGGATGATGAATGAAATCAGCCTGCATCGCAAGCAATCGTTAGACATGATCCGCGTCGGAAGACGCATTCTCGGCGTCGCGCGGAGAACGAGGCACCGGATCGAACAATGAAAACAATAGAAGGCCCGCCATAAAGCCGCCCATGTGAGCCTGCCACGCAACGCTGCCTGGCTCGGCGCCGATTGCAACTGATCCCATGCCGAAAATGATATTGATACCGAACCAGATTGCGAGAAACGCCAACACTCGGGGATTTTGCAGGGCGCGCGTCAACGACAGCGCGGGCACCTGCGCGGCAGCGTCGGCATCGCCGCGGCCCAAGGACAGAAAACTTCCCTGCGCGAAGGCGAAGCGGATCGCCGCAGCCATTGCGCCCGACACCGAGGCTGACGCGCCGATCATCGGCGCAATATTGTGCTCATGGGTCACTAGATGCGCGACCGCGCCGGCAACGGCGGTCACCGCCATGAAAAGAAAAAATCTGAAGGCGCCGAAACGGCGCGCCAGCGCGCTGCCGAAGGGCAGCAACCACAAGATATTGAAGCCGATGTGACTGAGGTTGGCGTGCAGCAGCGAATAAGTCACGAATGTCCAGACCTTAGCGCCGCTTCCTCCGGGAAACGCTGTCGCGAGAAGATTCGGATCGTAACGCTTCGGAATGAAGCCGAACGCCTCAATGATCCAATATTCCAGATCTGGCGGCATCGCCGACCACACGACATGAATAATCGCGAGAAGGCCAATATAGGCGATCAACGGCCCCGGCAGGGTCAGGATCGGTTCACGCCGAGGTTCTGACGAAGGGTCTGAGGGAAAGTCCAAGGGTGGCGACCTGGTGGCTCAAGCGGGCGAATCCGGCTCACGAAAACCGGGTATATGGCGGCGGTCCAGACGGCCCTTCCCTGGTCCGCATATCGCGGGGCATTCTCGACAACACGACGCTTTCAAACAAGCGTCAAAACAGTCGCGCAAGAAGCACATGACGTGGATACGTTACTCGCTCTGCCGCTTGCGGAACACCCACCATTTCAGTCCCTTATAGAAAAGCACCATTGCAGTCAGCGATGCCGCGCCCTTCAGAAACCAAGTAAGCATCTCCAGAGGACTTCGAGCGCCGTGCTCTCTTTCCCTTTCCGCTGGGACCTCTTCTTTTTCTGCTGGGAGCTCCTTTTCCGCTGAGACCTCTCCTTTTTCAGCTGAGACCTCGCTCACCTGAACAACGGATCCAGCGCGAGGATGATCAGCCACATCCTTGATAAGGTGAGCCGGTGGGAACTGGACTTCTGCAACGGGCGTTCGGCTACTCCCGAGTTCATCAGATTGGGCCGGAATACAGGCCGATTGAAGGCCGATCGTAAGACCTAGAATGGGCACCCAAAACCGCAAGACTCTCCCCGCCTGTCTCATTCAGCGTTTGCCTCTGCCATTATCGAGTACAGGATAGTCGGCGAACCGTGCTCTATCCGGTCTCATACCACCACCATTTTGACCGACCGTCCGGGCCGGATTATGCCGACTCATACTCAGTCCGGCTCTCGCTGTCGATGTTGGCGGCAGCAACTTACAAGATCGAAGGGGCGGATTTTTCGAACGAATCTCTCGCGCCGCACGGGATGCGCCTCGACGCCAACCGTAAAAGTATAAGGGAGGGTCTGAGAAACCCTCCCTTGATCGTATGGGGCCGGATGGATTTCGATGAAAAGAAATCCGCTTCCGATCTTCGTGACGGTTGCAACTGCTCGATACATCCGCGGAAACCTGAAGAGAACGCATGACGCGGCGGGATCATAGCCTGTTTCCGGCGAACCTGGCTCGGTGGTTAATTTAACGTTAACGGCACAATTGCCTGGGGTCGCTGACGCAAAAGCCGCCTCCGGCATGGACGCTGCAACACCGCTCCTGCACAACAGCAAACGGCTGAGGTGCCTTGAAATAGGACAGATTTGTCCGGTTGGACCTCGGTCAGGACGGTTGCATCATGAAACACCCATCGAACCGCACATTCTTCGCCTACTGGGATGAGAAACGTGACGGCGAGCGTGCTCCGGACCGCCGCGTCATTGAACCGAGTGCAGTTCGCCAGCTGCTCGGGGACATCTTCGTGCTCTCCTACGAGCCGGAGCGCGGTTATCCGTTCCGCGTTGCCGGAACCCGGATCTGCGCCCTGCTCGACCGCGACCTTAAGGGGGAGAATTTTTCAACACTGTTCGCGGCCGCAAGCCGCGCCCAAATTACCGACATGCTCGGCATCGTGTCCGACGAACTATTGGTCGCGGTCGCTGGTTTGACTGCCACCGAGCGGAACGGATCGCTCGCACACTTCGAACTGCTGCTGCTCCCCTTCAACAATCGCACCCATACCCCAACCAGCCTGACCGGGTTGCTGGCGCCGATGCAGCCCAGCCGGCAGCCCGTGATAGACTTCACGCTCACTTCGTGGCGCTATCTGAATCATCCGCCGCAACGTTTCGTCCCACGCGCACTGAAAAAGCTCGAGATCGCACGCGGCTTCATGGTCTACGAAGGATTGCGCTAGAGCCTTTCAGCCGGAATGAAGCAAGGGCACCACGTTCTTGGTATTACGAGTCTTTCTCCGAACGAAGCGTTTCGTCCGAGCAGCGCTGAAATCTGGCTGATTTCTTTGTTAGTATTAAACCGCATATTGAAAATATGATATTATAGACGTTTTCCGGGTCATGCCCGACGGCTGGTCCAGGACTTCCCACGCATCGCTCTCCACGGCACAAAGCCGTTGCACCCACCGTGATGTTGCGAGCGTTGGGGATCGCCTTGTCTTAAGGTATGATTGTCCCGAGATGGACAAATCGACACAATCCGTAAAAACTCCGCGGTAACCGACCGTCCCTAATATTCTCGCGTGTCACACACTCCAACCATTCTTGTCCTCGATTCCGGCCTCGGCGGCCTCACCGTGCTGCGGGAGATCGTCGGCGTCCTCCCCGCTGCACGATATGTCTATGTCGCCGACGACGCCTTCTTCCCCTATGGCCGCCTCAGCGAAGACGAAATCATCGCCCGCGTGGTGCCGCTGGTCGGAGAGTTGATCGGCACCCACGCCCCAGACATCGTGGTGATCGCGTGCAACACGATGTCCGTCTCGGTTCTGGGGCCCTTGCGCGCCGCCTATTCGGTGCCGTTCGTAGGCACGGTTCCGGCAATCAAACCGGCTTGCGCCGCGTCGAAAACCAAGCGCGTCTCGGTGCTCGGCACCCGGGCGACCGTGCAGCGCGAATACACTCAGGCGCTGATCCGGAATCACGCGCAAGCCTGCACCGTAACGCTTGTTGGCGCGGCGCGCCTGGCTTCGTTGGCGGAGGACGCCTTGAGCGGCAAGCCCGTCAGCGACGCCGACATCCTGAGCGAAGTCGCCCCATGTTTCGTTTCGGCGGGCGATGGTGGGGATCTGCGCACCGATGTCGTCGTGCTCGCCTGCACGCACTACCCGCTGTTGCTCGATCGGCTGCTCAGGCTCGCACCATGGCCGGTGTCATGGATCGATCCGGCGCCCGCGATCGCCCGCCGCGTCGTCGATCTGCTGAAACCACTCGCGCCGAGCGCCACCGGCGGCCGCGAATTCCCGCCCGAAATGATCTTCACCTCGGGCCGCTCCAACGCGCTGACGGGCGCGCTCGCGCCGTTCTTCGGCGGCCGCGTCCCAGCCCGACCCGCGTCTCATCAGCTGATGCCAGAACCGGCGACAAACCGTTGAAGATTCATGGTTTCACGCGGGATCAGGCCGCTAATCTTCGGCGCAAAGTGATATAGCGGCGATCAGCTCCCCGCAGCGTTCGCGTTTGGCATTCTTCCGATCGAAAATGACTCCGCCATGGTTTGACAGGAAAGCGGTTTGTCCCTAGAAAACGCCTGCGCGCGGGCCTGTTTTGGCCCGCGTTGCGTTTCGCGACCCGTGGTCCTGCCCGTCAAGCTTATGGGCCGGACCTGTCGGCGGCGGATTTGTCATGATCCCGAAAAGCGGTCTTCCGGTTTTTCATCATGTCCAGATCATCCGCACAGGAGGGCGCGTTTCCTCGATCCACAGACTTTAATTTTGACAAGAGGACGCGATGACTAAGCGCAATGAGGCGAAGTACAAGATCGATCGCCGTATGGGCCAGAATATCTGGGGCCGCCCGAAGAGCCCCGTCAACAAACGCGAATACGGCCCCGGCCAGCACGGCCAGCGTCGCAAGGGCAAGCTCTCCGATTTCGGAACCCAGCTTCGCGCCAAGCAGAAGCTCAAGGGCTATTACGGCAACATTTCCGAACGTCAGTTCTACGCGATCTATGTTGAAGCGACCCGCATGAAAGGCGATTCGGGCGAGAACCTGATCGGCCTGCTCGAGCGCCGCCTCGACACCGTGGTCTATCGTGCGAAGTTCGTGCAGACCATGTTCGCCGCGCGCCAGTTCATCAACCACGGCCACGTCAAGGTGAACGGCCGCAGAGTCAATATTCCGAGCTACAAGCTGAAGGTCGGCGATACCATCGAGGTGAAGGACGCATCCAAACAGCTCGCGCTGGTGCTGGAAGCCAACCAGCTCGCCGAACGCGATGTGCCCGATTTCATCGACGCCGATCACAACAAGCAAAGCGCGAAATTCATCCGCATTCCGCAACTCGCGGACGTGCCTTTCGCGGTGCAGATGGAACCCCATCTGATCGTCGAGTTCTATTCGCGCTAACCCCACCGCCTCGATTTAAAAAAGCCCCGGATCGCTCCGGGGCTTTTTTTGTCCAAGGTCGAAGTGATTAGTTGTCGGGTTCGCTTTTGATGACCTCACCACTCTTGGGATCGACACTCAAATCGTAACGGACGCCCTTGAGATCGGCTTCCAACTCCCAATGGCCATCATCGGCCTCAACCTTACTGAAATTTGTGTATCCCAGGGCGGTTAGCTTCTCGATGACCTGATCAGACTTCATCCAGTCTGCGCCCGGCTGGTCTGCATGGGCTGGGCTGGTAGCTGCCGCCAAAACAAGCATCATCGGCGCTAGGGCGATAAAACGCGTTCTCATTCTTGTCTCCGTGCAAGGTACATGGCTGAGCCAAGAACTGCCCTTGGTCGGGAAGGTTCCTCATAGAAGCTTTTCCGCGCCGTCCCACGCTAACGCCCCGCGGATGCAACCATTAGACTGGTCACGGCGACGTGGCTGGAAAGCGTGCCTTATCCGCACGGACTCTGAGGATTCCTGGCGCCTGCGTGCGAGGCAGTCGCGATGCCAACCGTTTGCGGTCACGCGACCCTACGAGTCGCGCCGTCAATACCGCCGCGACCGGAGATTCTTTGAGCTGCGTTGACGGATGCATCAACGCCCAGCGTGGTGATGTCCGCGACGATGAGATCCAGTCGTGCTGAACCGACGGCGCGTGAGGCCGCCGTCAGGCCGACGCCGGTGTGTTCAGCGTGATGCCCTTGTCGCCGAGCAGTTTCTGCAACTCGCCAGCCTGGAACATTTCACGGACAATATCGCAGCCGCCAACGAATTCGCCTTTGACGTATAGCTGCGGGATCGTCGGCCAGTTCGAGTAGGTCTTGATGCCGTCGCGCAGTTCGGGATTTTCGAGCACGTTCAGGCCCTTATAGCCCACGCCAATGTGGTCGAGAATCTGAACCACCTGCCCCGAAAAACCACACTGGGGGAATTGCGGCGTGCCCTTCATGAACAGCACAACGTCGCTCGACTTCAGTTCGCTCTCAATAGTGTCCTTAATGCTCATCCATCACATCCTTTAGCCGCAAGTTACCGGCACCGCGAACAGCCCGTCGCAGCTCGCTGCTATATATAGTCCGAAACTGTTGTGTAACAAATAAATTGCCGGGAGCATCAACCTATCGCGCAGGGCGTTCTGGGTTGTGAATGATGCCCGTCAAGACCGCGCATTTAGGCCCGGTCGGAGCCTCGGATCTCGTTCCCGGCAATACCCTCCATAAGACCTGCGAACGGATTGTTCCACGGAACCCAATGTCCGGAGCAACGTTCTTTCCCAAACCGGAGATTTCCGTGACGAACCCTGCGTCTGCCGCAGCCGCAATGGCCGCCCCGAACCCGCTATTTTCCGGTTCACGGACATTGGCCGGCCGCCTGACGGATGCATTTCTCGCCATCCGGAGCGAAACGGAGCGGCGTGCGGAGCCGCTGACGCCGGAAGACCAGATGGTGCAATCAATGCCGGACGCCAGTCCGACGAAATGGCACCGTGCCCATACGACCTGGTTCTGGGAACAGTTCCTGCTCGGGGAGCACAGTCCCGGCTACATTCCATTTCATCCGGATTACGCCTTCCTGTTCAATTCGTATTACGTCGGCGTGGGTCCGCGTCATGCCCGCGCCCAGCGCGGCCATCTGACCCGTCCCGGCGCGGAAGAAATCACCGCCTATCGCCGGCACGTCGACGCCGCGGTCGTCAAATTCTTTCACGATACCAGCGACAAAATGCTGGCCGGACTGATTCCGCTGATCGAAGCCGGCCTTAACCACGAACAGCAGCATCAGGAGCTGATGCTGACGGATATCCTGCACGCATTTGCCCAGAATCCGATGGCGCCGGCTTACGATACGTTATGGACATCCCCTGCTCCACACGCCGGCAGCGGATGGACAAGACTGATTGAGGGCATCCACACGATCGGACATCAGGGCGATAACTTTCATTTCGACAACGAGAAGCCCGCACACCGCGTTTTGGTCGGCCCGGTAAAGCTCGCGCGCGGTCTCGTCACCAATGCCGACTGGCTCGCTTTCATGGACGACGGCGGCTATCGCACCGCCAGCTTGTGGTTGATGGACGGCTTCGCTGCGGCGACCGGCGAGGCTTGGGAAGCCCCGGGCTACTGGCGGAAGACGGCCGATGGTTGGCAGGTCATGACGCTTGGCGGCTTGCGGCCGATCGATGCCAATGCGCCGGTCTGCCACGTCAGTTATTACGAGGCCGATGCCTTCGCGCGCTGGAGCGGCAAGCATTTGCCAACCGAGATGGAATGGGAAGTCGCGGCCCGAGCTGAACAGCTCGACGATGCGTTCGGCATGGTCTGGCAATGGACGCGAAGCGCATACTCGCCCTATCCCGGATATCGCGCCAGCCAAGACGCGCTCGGAGAATACAACGGCAAGTTCATGGTCAACCAGCTCGTTCTCCGCGGCTCATCGCTGGCGACGCCGGAGCGGCACAGCCGCGTCAGCTACCGGAACTTCTTTTACCCGCACCACCGTTGGCAATTCACCGGTCTGCGCCTGGCGGACTACGGCGTTTGATCGCTGCCAACTCAAATGCGTTGCATTGCGCAGGGAGAATGCCATGAATCTGCATGCTGCCGCTTTGGCCGGGGCGCCTGGATCCAACGAAAGCACGCGGGAATTCGCGAGTGATGCGATCACAGGATTGTCTCACCATCCGAAACAACTCCCGCCAAAGTATTTTTACGATGCAGTAGGCTCCGAACTATTCGAACAGATCACGCGGCTTCCCGAATATTATCCTACACGCACAGAGCTCGGTATTCTGCGTGATCGGTCCGCCGAAATTGCTTCGATCATTCCCACACATGCGGCGCTGGTGGAGTTCGGGGCCGGCGCTCCCACCAAAGCGCGGCTGCTGCTGGCCGCGTGTGAATTTGCCGCCTATGTGCCGGTGGACATTTCGGGTGACTTTCTCAACGCACAGGCTCGCGGCTTGCGAAAAGACTTTCCACATCTGAAAATCTATCCGGTGACGGCCGACTTTACCGCGCCATTCATTCTACCCGATCAAGTCGCGGCCATGCCGAAAGTCGGATTCTTCCCCGGCTCGACCCTTGGCAACTTCGAGCCTCACGAAGCCTGCCGCTTCCTGCGGGGGGCTCGCAATATCCTGGGTGAGGGCGCGTACATGCTGATCGGCGTCGATCTCGAGAAGAACGAACGGACGCTGTACGATGCCTATAACGATGCCGCCGGCGTCACCGCGCGCTTCAACCTGAACATCCTGGCGCGCGTCAACCGCGAACTCGGCGGCAATTTCGACCTGTCCGCCTTCGCCCATCGCGCGATTTACAATCGGGATCAACACCGGATCGAGATGTATCTCGTGAGCAAAAAGCCGCAGACGGCCCGCTTGCATGGCCGCAGCTTCTTCTTTCGCACCGGCGAAAGTATCCACACCGAAAGCAGCTACAAGTATAGCACCGACCGTTTCAACGCCTTGGCGAAGGGCTCTGGTTGGACGCCGATAGCGGCGTGGACCGACCCGGAGCGAATGTTTTCGGTTCACGCGCTGATTAGCTGAGGCGGAACTACTCCGGCACACCGGTCTGCAAAGCCAATGCGTGCAGCACGCCACCCATCTGGCCCTTTAGCGATTGATAGACGATCTGATGCTGCTGCACGCGAGACTTGCCGCGGAACGACTCCGATATCACGGTCGCCGAGTAATGGTTGCCGTCACCGGCAAGGTCCTGGATCGTCACCTGGGCGTCCGGAATCGCCTTTTTGATCATCGATTCGATTTCCCGCGCTTCCATCGGCATCAAAGTGCCTCCTAAATCCGGCTCGTGGGGTGGTTCAAACGTTCGCTTTATTTTCCTGAGGGTCAGTCAAGCGAATTTCTGAACCAAAACACACTAGAATCATAGAGTTACTAGTGTCCCTTTGATTCCGAAATTCGCATCAAAGGTTGCCGCGGAGACATGCGAACTTCGGAATCGGGACACTAGCCCGGATCATGCACCGGAATCGCCGTGACGTCTGCTCAACTTAACGCGGTCGCCCGATCCCCGTCACAACGATCAGTCCTATATTTGCCAACCGCAAGAAAATGGCCGGAAGATACCCGGCCCCGATCACCCGGTCATGATGACGCCGAACCCAGGCCGCATCGGGCCGTCCGCCAGCGATTGGATCAAGTCAAGAGCCGGAAGCGTGCGGCGTCGGAGGAGATGGAATAGTTCGTTCACGCAGATGGGAACCGCGAGGTTTGATGTAGGTCAAGGGCGCGAAGCTCTCGCGCGCGAGGCTTCGGAGAGAATCCGCGGTTCGGCGCGATGCGCAGGCGTCCGCGGCTTTCCTCTCTCGAAGAAGGAGTACGCAAATGTTGCGTCAATTTCTCATCGCTTCGGCAGCCGTAGCCATGCTGCTGGTTACGACCTTCCCCAATGACGCATTCGCCCGTCGTGGCGGCGGTATGCACGCCGGAGGTTTCCACGGCGGCGGCATGCACCGCGGCGGTGCCGTGCATCGCGGCGGCGCGGTTGCAGGTCGGGGATACCGGGGCGGCGCGGTTGCTGTGCGCGGCGGGCACTACGGCTATCGTGGATATGGCTATCGCGGCTACGGTGTCGGTGCCGCGGCAGTGGGCGCGGCGGCGGTCGGCGCAGCTGCGACGGGAGCCTACTACCGCAGCGGCTGCGGCTACAACGCCTACGGCAGCTGGGTTTGCCCGAATTATGGGTACTGAGCGGCGCGATGCCCCTGGCTTGAGATGTTCGACAACGATGGTGAAGTCATCGGGATGATAGCTTGTGCGCCAACCGGAAGCTATGGTTAGACCCACCATCGTTGCGATCGTACGCTGCATTGTGTCCTCAGCACAGAACTGCCGTACGCCCGCTTCAGCAGCCGTTGGCACATTCGCACTGAGTGCGTTGGCACATTCGCACTGAGTTGGGTGACGAGGGCCGCGCTGCACTAAATTTCCGGCACAGGCGTGTCCTCTAGCCGGACGTCAGCTTTTCGTCGCCATGTAGTCCGGCAGCCAGCTTTCAAAGCCGTGCTGCAAGGTCTTGATGTGGACGGCGCGCTCGCCGGCAATCGCGATCTCGTGACCACCGGTCAGCCCGATCTGAATGCAAGGCACCTCCACCGCCTTGAGCTTGGTGAAAACGCTCAAGAGGTCCTGCTCGTGAACGGTCACGATATAGCGCGCCTGATCTTCGCCGAACCACCAGGCGTGCGGCACGATCGCGGCCGCCGCCGCGTCGAGTGCAGCGCCGATGCCACTCGCCATCGCCATTTCCGCCAGCGCGACGAGAAGTCCGCCATCGGAAACGTCATGAACGGCCGTTGCCGTTCCCGCGTGAATCATGCCGCGCACAACATCGCCATTGCGCTTTTCCGCGGCGAGGTCGACCGGCGGCGGCGCTCCCTCCTCGCGTCCACAGATATCGCGCAAGTAAACCGACTGACCGAGCCAGCCTTGTGTATCACCGATCAGCAGGATCGGATGTCCCTCCGCCTTGAAGGCAAGCGAGGCTGACTTCGTGAAGTCATCGAGCAAACCGACGCCGCCTATCGAGGGCGTCGGTAGAATGCCACGGCCGTTTGTCTCGTTGTAGAGCGAGACGTTGCCGGACACGACGGGAAAGTCGAGCATACGGCAGGCATCGGCGATGCCCTTCAGGCAGCCGACGAACTGGCCCATATTCTCAGGCCGTTCCGGATTGCCAAAGTTGAGGTTGTCGGTGATCGCCAGCGGCCGACCGCCGACCGCTGTGATGTTGCGCCAGGCTTCCGCGACCGCCTGCTTGCCGCCTTCGAATGGATCGGCCTCGCAATAGCGCGGGGTCACATCGACAGTAAGCGCAAGCCCCTTCGGTCCTTCCTCGACGCGCACCACCGCCGCATCGCCACCGGGCCGCTGCACGGTGTTACCACCGATGACATGATCGTACTGCTCCCACACCCAGCGCTTCGAACACAGCTCCGGAGAGGCAATCAGTTTTTCCAGCGCATCGACGACGGGCAAAGGCGGTGCAACGTCGCGCGCCTGAATGACGGGCAACTGCGGCGACGGCACATGCGGCCGGTTGTACAGCGGCGCTTCCGACTCAAGCTCCTTGATCGGCAGGTCGGCCATCACATCGCCGCCGTGCTTGACGACGAAGCGCTTGCTTGGCGTGGTGGAGCCGACGATAGCGAAGTCGAGTCCCCACTTTCTGAAGATTGCCTCCGCCTGCTTTTCCTTCTCGGGCTTCAGAACCATGAGCATGCGCTCTTGCGATTCCGAGAGCATCATCTCGTAGGCGCTCATGCCCTGCTCGCGCGTCGGCACGCTATCGAGATCGAGATCGACTCCGAGATCGCCCTTGGCTCCCATTTCCACGGCCGAACACGTCAGCCCCGCCGCTCCCATGTCCTGGATCGCGATGACGCACCCCGCATCCATGATTTCGAGACAGGCTTCCAGCAGCAGCTTTTCGGCGAAGGGATCGCCGACCTGAACGGTCGGACGCTTCTCCTCGCTGTCGTCGTCGAATTCGGCCGACGCCATGGTGGCGCCGTGGATGCCGTCGCGGCCGGTCTTGGAACCGAGATAAACAATCGGCATGTTCACGCCCGACGCCGCCGCATAGAAGATCTTGTCGGCATCGGCGAGCCCGACCGCCATGGCGTTGACGAGGATGTTGCCGTCATAGCGGGTGTGGAAGCGCACCTGTCCGCCGACCGTCGGTACCCCGAACGAGTTGCCATAGCCGCCAACCCCGGCAACGACGCCCGATACCAGATGCCGCGTCTTGGGATGCGACGGATCGCCGAAGCTCAGCGCGTTGAGGCAGGCAATGGGTCGCGCGCCCATGGTGAAGACGTCGCGCAAGATACCGCCGACGCCGGTGGTCGCGCCTTGATAAGGCTCGATGTAGCTCGGATGGTTGTGGCTCTCCATCTTGAACACCACCGCCTGCCCGTCGCCGATGTCGATGACGCCGGCGTTCTCGCCCGGCCCCTGGATCACCCACGGCGCTTTCGTCGGCAGTCCGCGCAGATGGATGCGCGAGGATTTGTACGAGCAGTGCTCGTTCCACATCGCCGAAAAGATGCCGAGCTCGGTGAAGGTCGGCGTTCGGCCGATCAGTTTCAAAATGCGCTCGTATTCATCCGGCTTGAGGCCGTGCGACGCGACGAGTTCGGGGGTGATCTGGGGTTCGTTGTTGATCATGGGTCCTGACACGATTTACCTCCTTAATAAGGAGATCGGGTGCGCGGGAAAAGGTCTTTTACCGGCCGATTCCACGCTTTCCATGGGTTGCGTGGAGCCGAGGCCGGAATGCCGTCTTGCTAACCTGCATTATTACGCTACGAGCCGTACCGGCAGTTGCGTCAGCCCCCGTATGCCGAGGCGCTTGTGCCACTCGATACTCCTCGCCTGCGCAGCCAGATGCATGTCTGGAAAGCGCGCGAGAATGCGTTCGAACGCGATGGCCGCCTCCGCCCGAGCAAGTTGGAAGCCAAGGCAAAAATGTACGCCCGTGCCGAATGAAAGGTGTGGGTTCGGGTGCCGCGTGATGTCGAAACGATGAGGGTGCTCGAATCTGGCAGGGTCGCAATTCGCGGCCGCGACGAATCCGGCAATCATGTCGCCGCGACGGAATTGCCGGCCCTGCCAAGCGAGTTCGCGAGTCACGAAGCGCGGTTTTGTCATCTGGACCGGCGATACGTAGCGCAGGCACTCTTCTACGCAAGTCGGCATCAGGCCCGCATCACGGCGGATCTGATTGAGTTGATCCTCGTGGGACAACAAGGCGAAGAGCCCGCCTGAAATCAAATGGGTCGTGGTTTCCTGTCCGGCGCCGAACAGCAGAAAAATCATTGATACCAGTTCGTCCTCGCTGAGGGTCTGGCCAGCGATTTCGGCATCGCGAAGCTCTGCGATCAGTCCGCCGGACAGCGCGCCACCTCCCGATCTCGAACTACGGCGCAGGTAGCGGACAACTCTGATCACGCCGGGAATGGCGCGGATGACCGCGCCAATACTGGCGGTGTTCTTTAACCCGCCCAGCCAGCTCTTGAATCGATCGTGATCTTGATCCGGAAGGCCGAGCATCGCGCAAATGACCGAGAGCGGCAGGTCCCGGCAAAACTCGGACATGAGGTCGACCTCTGTCCTCCCCTTCAATCTGTCGAGAATGCGATCAGCGATCTCGGAAATCATCGGCCTCATCGCCTCTATCGTGCGCCGCGCGAACGCTTGGTCGACGAGGCTGCGCAGGCGGCGGTGTTCAGGATCGTCCTGACCGAGCATGTTTTGTGCGAGAAGGCCGATCGTCTTTGGAAGGAACCTCAGTATTCGCAGTTGTGTTCTGCTCCCCGCATTGGCGGGATCGCGCGCGAAGTTCACATGATCCTTCAACAGCGCGGCGCAGGCATCGTGCGTGACGGCCAGATATGTGTAGCCGATGATCGGCAACCTAATACGAACAATCGGACCTTCGGCTCGCATTCGGTCAAGCGTCGGAAAAGGATTCGCGTGAAATTCAGGCGAAAGAACATCGAAATCACGCGCCTTGATCATGACTTCATCGTCCTCTCCAGAGCAGACGGACGTTGTTCGTCGGCAGAAGCCCCAGACACTCACATAGCCACCGGGAGAGCGGATCAGCGCTCAAGCCGATGTCTGTACGATCCATTCTGAATATGCCTAGCTGACGGCACCGCAATCATCAAACACATGGCTCTCTCAGGAGAGACACAAGGGGCGGCATGTCAGCGGACTGCATCCACGATGCTACGCCGCCCGCCCCAGATGCGCGACGAGTCCGGCGAACAGGCCGCGCCCGTCGGTGCAGCCCATAATGTCTTCGACGTGATTTTCCGGATGCGGCATCATGCCGAGAACGTTGCCGCGCTCGTTGATGATGCCGGCAATCGACTGTGCCGCGCCGTTGATATTATGCGTATCGCCGACCTCGCCTGACGGCGAGCAATAACGATAGAGAACGCGACCCTCACCCTCGAGGCGGCGAATGGTGTCCTCGTCGGCGGCGTAGTTGCCCTCGCCATGGGCGACGGGGACGCGGATCACCTGCCCCGCATTGTAGCCGCGCGTGAACGGCGTGTCCGAGCGTTCGACTCGAACATGCACGTCATGGCAGATGAACTTCAGCCGCGCGTTGCGCATCAGGATTCCCGGCAAAAGCCCGGACTCGCACAGAATCTGAAAACCGTTGCAAACCCCGAGCACAAGACCGCCATCTGACGCGAAGGCGCGCACTGCGTTCATGACCGGCGAGCGCGCAGCGATGGCGCCGCAGCGAAGATAGTCGCCGTAGGAAAAACCGCCCGGCGCCACGACGAGATCGGTGCCCTCGGGAAGAGAGGTTTCCGCGTGCCACACCATCGCGGGTTCGCGCCCGGATACGAGCCGCAACGCGCGCGCCATGTCGCGCTCGCGATTGATGCCGGGAAAGACGAGGACGGCGGATTTCATGTCGTGCGTCGCCTAGCCTAGCCCAGAACCTCGACGCGATAGTTCTCGATGACGGTGTTCGCCAGCAGCTTGTCGGCGGCAGCCTTGAGCGCGGCTTCCGCCTTCGTCTTGTCGCCGGCGAGTTCGATATCGAACACCTTGCCCTGACGCACGCTGGCGATCCCCTCGATGCCCAGCGATTTCAGCGCGCCCTCGATGGCCTTGCCCTGCGGATCGAGAACGCCGGTTTTCAACGTGACGGTGACGCGTGCCTTCATATCCAGCTTCTATCTTTGTCCGTCTTCAGGAGGCAGCGAAAACTATCCCTTCACCAGCACCGGACCGGCACCGACCGGCCGGTCGTTCTCCATCAGAATGCCGAGCCGTTTCGCAACTTCGGTGTAGGCCTCCAGGAGCCCGCCAAGGTCGCGACGGAAGCGGTCCTTGTCGAGCTTCTCGTTCGACTTGATATCCCACAGCCGGCACGAGTCGGGGGATATTTCATCGGCGACGACGATTCGCATCATTTCGTTTTCGAACAACCGGCCGCATTCCATCTTGAAATCGACCAGCCGGATGCCGATGCCGAGAAACAGCCCGGTGAGGAAGTCGTTGACGCGGATCGCCAGCGCCATGATGTCGTCGATCTCCTGCGGCGTCGCCCAGCCGAACGCCGTGACGTGCTCCTCCGACACCATGGGGTCGTTGAGCTGGTCGTTCTTGTAATAGAACTCGATGATGGAGCGCGGCAGCTGGGTGCCTTCCTCGATGCCGAGCCGCTGCGACAGCGAACCCGCCGCAACGTTGCGGATCACGACTTCCAGCGGCACGATCTCGACCTCGCGGATCAATTGTTCGCGCATGTTGAGACGGCGGATGAAATGCGTCGGCACCCCGATGTCGTTGAGGTGCTGGAACAGGTACTCCGAAATCCGGTTGTTGAGGACGCCCTTGCCCTCGATCACCTGATGCTTCTTGGCATTGAACGCAGTCGCGTCGTCCTTGAAGTGTTGAATCAGGGTGCCCGGCTCCGGTCCTTCGTAAAGCACCTTGGCCTTGCCTTCGTAAATGCGACGCCGACGGCTCATTGGGATGTACCGTGTGTTGTTGAAATCCATGAATCTGGTGTGCTCCGAGCGCTTGATGTGACCGTGGCGGAGCTGCCGCGAAAGCCAGGACTCCTGAACAAGAACAGGAAACAGAACAAGAACCCCAGCTTGTCCGCAACGTAGCCGATTGAGTCACCCCGCACAATCAATGCAGGCCGTCAGAGGCGAAGTTTTACCCGCTGCCTGCGACCTTGCGCCTGTTGTTCCCGGATAGGCCCTTTCCTATCTAGTATGTAACTTAGGAACTCCAACCGGTCGCGGCAACGCGGCCGGCCGGCAGTTTTGGCAACAACGGAAACCGGACCCAGGCCATGAACTCATTCGAAAAGCGTCAAGAGGGTTTTGAGAAGAAGTTCGCGCTCGACGAGGAGCACAAATTCAAGGCCTTTGCCCGTCGAAACAAATTGTTGGGCCTGTGGGTCGCGGAGAAGCTCGGAATCACCGGCGACGCCGCCAGCGCGTATGCCAAGGAGGTCGTCACCGCCGACTTCGAACAGCCGGGTGACGACGACGTGCTTCAGAAAGTGATGCGCGACTTGACCGCCAAGGGCGTCGCACTCACAGAACAGCAGGTCCGCGCACAAATGGATACGCTATTGGCGGACGCCGTAGCTCAGGTGAAGGCGGGGACGTAAACTTCTCCCGCCTCCCTCATTTTAGCAACAAAATTTGCCCGCGCCGGCTTTGCGCCAGGCGCGGATCACACAGGGGCGATTCGCAACGCGTTGCCCCTGCTTTTCTTCGTGATGACCACGCCGGTCGAGCGGAGCCGCTTTCTCACGCCTTCTCGAGCTGATGCTCCACATTACCCCCGGTGGCAGTCCCGGCAGGGGCGGCATACTTGAACGGCAGGAATTTGCCGCACATGCCGATCTTGACGCGATCGCCCTTCGGGCTGGCAACGCGCGAAAGCTCCAGATCGAAGTCGATGGCCGACATGATGCCGTCGCCAAACTGTTCCTCGATCAGCACTTTCAGCGCCGGACCGTTGAGCATCACCAGTTCGTACAAGCGGTAGATCAAGGGATCGGTCGGCGGCATCGGCACGCCGGCGCCGCGCACAGGCACCTCGCTGAGCATCGCGGTTTCCGCCTTGGAAAGGCCGAACAGCTTTCCGGCGATCGCCGCCTGCGGCTTGGACAGCCTCATGTGGCCGAGCAGCGAGCTGACGATCAAGATCTCGGAATAACCGCCGATCTCGCCTGCGATGTATGACCAGCTCCATTCCTTCTCGCGCTTGATATCGAGAATCTTTTCCGTGAGGTCGGATCGTTTCATCATCATCTCCCATCTGACTCGAAAGGGCCTGGGACAATCCATTGCAATGCCCGTGCCACGAACGCGAAGGCGGGTCCGGACAGCGTTTGACGTGAGAAATCGGCGCGGACGGCGAGCGATTGATCGGAATTTGCGCAACGAATGCCGCTTATGCAGGCACCCGCGATGGAGCCGTAGTTCCACGCGGCGGAACGCTACCCCTCATCCTCTTGCTCGCGCGGCGATATAGGATTATATTCCGCATCATGATCCTGCCTCGCACGCCGCCCGCCCTCACCCGCCTTCGCGTGAAACCAGACGAACCGGCCGAGGGACCGCCCAATGGACCGAAGCCGATCCCGCGGAGTCACAGGCCGCCCGGCGCGCGGCGGGCGTGGGACGATTTGACAGTCAAGACGGTCCGTCACCTGTTCGAGCAGACGACTCTGAGCTACGCCGAAATCCGGGAGAGGACCGGCGTCTGTGAACCCACCATTTCGCACTGGAAGCGCAGCTATGGCTGGACGCGTCCGCCATTAGCGCCACGCTCGAGTTGCGATGTGCCGCTCTGGCGCGCCGGGCCGAGGCAGAAGCTGAGCACACTAACGGTGCGGCTGCTTGCGATTGCCGAGCGTATGGTCCGCGAGCTTGAGGACAACCCGGACACCGATCTCGACACACTGATGCGAGCGTTCCAGATCGTGAAGATGGCAAAGCTGGCGGCGCAGGGTAACAGGCGCCGCTGGGCTTTCCTTGGCCCGTCACGCACGGGAGAGCAGATCCTCGAGCAGGATCAGGCGGTCCGCGCCGCGCTGAAGGAAATGCGCCGCGGCGGCGTCGATATCGACCGCGCCCCGCAGGAAGCGCTGGACCTCGTGATCGACGCCAACCTGCCGGTGGAGGAGGATCACCCGGCGCTAAAGCCGAGGGGTGCCGAGAAAAAGTCAGCGTAGTCGGCCTAAACGCGCGGCGGCATAGTTGCCTTATCCAGGCGGCGATGAATGAGAGACACGATTGAAAACAGATCTTCCGCGTCTTCCTTGCTCATTTGCCAAGTGATACGTGCCGCGTGCGCCGTCGGGTTTCTGAACATGCCGAAGATGCCTCGCACCATATTGGCAAATCCTTTTTGCTCACTAATCTGACTGTCGTTTGCCAAGGCGTTGATCGCGAGCATCGGCAGGTTTCCGGCAAGCGCCCTGTCGACAAGAGTAGCACCATCGTCGGTCAGACCGTTCTTTGCCCTGATTTTCTCGGCAACGCTCTTCACAGCTTCGAGCACGGCGTGGAAGTAATTGTCGGCCAGTAGCTCCTCGCGGCAAAACTTCAGCACATCTGGATGCGCCCCTCGAACATTGAGGTCCGCGCGCAGTTCCTGCGCGCGGCGCTTTGCATCCGAGAGTGTTTCCGCTCGCTCCACGGACTCAACGGCCCCTGACGCGCTAACAGCTAACCCGACGAATGCGAGCGCAAGGTTTAGGTTCGCGCGCATCGGCTCAAATTTTTCGGGGCAGCGTATATAGCGCTCCGGCTTCATCGTCTTGCGGATGAATGCGAGAATCGCCAACCGATCCTGCCGTGTATTCTGACTGAGCGCAAAAGCGTTATAGAGCCGGTGGCGTTTTGTCAGCGCGGGATCCGAATCAGTCATCCGACAGGATTCGAGCATGTGTGCGATTTCCGATCCAGTTAGCCCTTGATCAGTATCGCCCAGAGCATCCGCGATTGCACGCAATTGGCTTTGCGTAAAGTGCGTCATCGCAATCGACCTCCGCGGGGGCTTGTTGCGCATAATACCAAAGGCTTCGGCCGTTGCGGTATCGATTACCCATCCCAGCATCGGACGCGCGCGATGGCCAAGGCGCAAAGCGGAGCAACCACACCGCGACCGGTGCTCGTGAATACGACCTTACAGAAGAATTCATCACCCTTTCGGGTCTTCATGCTAATTATTGCACGTCAAACATCAAATAGAGGACCAAACATGAAATCAGACGACCCTCGCCTCAAAGAAAGCCTGAAACGTCTGACCGAACGAGTTGCAAAACTCGATGATATGATTCTGACCGTGCTCAAGAACCACGTCGGAGTGGAGCAATCAATGGCTGAGTTTCTCGACACCCACGGCAAGAACTCCGAGGAACTAACTTTCGCGCAAAAGATTTGCGCCTGCAAAGAACTCAAGCCAGGCATCATTGAAGAGCCCATTTGGAAGCTTCTGGAGGAGTGCAATCGGCTTCGCAATAAGGTTGCGCATTATCTCGACGGCCCGGAAGTCGAAAAGAAGATGCAAGCCGTCCGAGACGCCTATTACGCCACAGTCTCAAAAGAACAGGCTGAGGCGGCCAAGAAAATGACAGATATGCAAATGGCAATGAGCGCGCTCACGCTTTGTGGCTCCTACATCGTCGTCGCCACTGAGAACAAGAAAGACGCCGACAAAAGGGGAAATAACTCCGCACCGCGTCCGGGATAAGTAACGCGGATAACTGTTATTCACCACCCCTTGAACCAACTCCGGTAAATTGCACGCTGGTGTCATAGTATTCGTATGGCAGGAATCTGCCGGTCATACCGAGCTGATGCAATCGCCCTTGGATTTGCCACGTGCGCAGTCCCGTTGAAATTGATTGCCACTACACTTTCTCACCCTCCCCCGCCCCCATCTTCCCCGCCAACTCCTCCAGCACCCGCGCCAAATCCGCCTCCACCGCCGCGGCCTTGATATCAACCACGCGATAGCCGCGCTCGGCCAGCCACGCGGCGCGGCTTGCGCGGTCGCGCGCGATGGTGTCGCTCTCATCCGCATTCACCAGTTCGATCGCGACGCGCTGCGCGAACGACACGAAATCCGGAATGTGCCGACCGACCGGGGTCTGGCGCTTGAACTGGCCGGCGAAGCGGCGGTCGCGCGTCAGCGCTTGCCACAGGATGCGCTCGGCATCGGTGGGATTTCGTCTGAGCAGCCGCGCCAGCCCGCGCACCGTGCTGCTGCTGTCGGCGGACGCCCCGCCCGGCCCCTGCTCGGCCAGCAACGCGCGCAGCCGTGTCGCCTGCGCGCCATCGAGCACGCCGCCCTTGGCCGGTCCCTTGCGCCCTTCCGCAATCGCCATCACCACGCCGTGCAGCGTGTGCATGTCCTGCTTGGTCGGCTCCATGCGGGTGAAGATGTTGCGCAGGTTGACGAGCATGGTGTCGCGCTTCTCGGCCGGGCGCAGGAATTCGACCTTGTCGAGCTCGCTGACGAGATTGTCGAAGAACGCCTGCATCTGGTGCTGCGAGGCCCGCTCCGAGCGTTCCGGCATCGCGAACGGCAACTCGCCGCGCGTCACCAGCTTGAACCATTCGTAACCCATCAGCAGCACGGCCTGCGCCAGGTTGAGCGAGGCGAAGCCCGGATTGACCGGATAGGTGATGATGCGGTCGGCCATCGCCACCTCTTCGTTCAGGAGGCCGGCGCGCTCGCGGCCGAACAGAATGCCGACATGGCCGCCAGCCGCGATCTGCGCGGTCGCCTCGACCGCCGCCGCTTCCGGCGCCACCACCGGCTTGGCCTGATCGTGAGCGCGCGCGGTGGTCGCGAACAGCAGCGTGCAGTCGGCGACCGCCTCGGCCACGGTGTCGAACAGTTCGACGCGCGTGAGGATGTGGTCGGCGCCCGCCGCCGCGCGCTCCGCCGCGATGTTGGGCCAGCCGTCGCGCGGGTTGACGATGCGCAGCCGCGTCAGGGCGAAATTGCCCATCGCGCGCGCCGCCATGCCGATGTTCTCGCCGAGCTGCGGCTCGACCAGAATGACGGTGGGGCCGACGACGTCGATACCGGTTTTCGTCCTGTCGGTGCCGGACATCTTGCCTCGTGTTTCAGTTCAAGCTGAGATTCTGGTTCAACGGCGCTGCGGCCCACGTCTTCGATTGCGCCTATACAACTTTTTCTCAAGTGAAATAATGAGTTTATGAAGCGTCTTGATTTTCCGGCGGAAGGTGAGAGCCGGCCGCCAAGTCCGGCTTCCGCCTGCGCTGTCGCGATGCTATAGCCCGAGCCGTCCAGGCTGCCCCTTCAAGCGCTTTATCCCGAAAAGGCCCGAGCCCCCATGGCAAAAATCAAGGTGACCAATCCCGTCGTCGATCTCGACGGCGACGAGATGACCCGGATCATCTGGCAATACATCAAGGACAAGCTGATCAATCCCTTCCTGGATATCGACCTGATGTATTTCGACCTCGGGATGGAGTCGCGCGACAAGACCGACGATCGAATCACGATCGAGGCGGCCGACGCCATCAAGAAAGTTGGCGTCGGGGTGAAGTGCGCCACCATCACTCCCGACGAAGCGAGGGTGAAGGAATTCGGCCTCAAGCACATGTGGAAGTCGCCGAACGGCACCATCCGCAACATCCTGGGCGGCGTGATCTTCCGCGAGCCGATCATCTGCAAGAACGTGCCCCGCCTCGTCCCCGGCTGGACCAAGCCGATCATCATCGGTCGCCATGCCTATGGCGACCAGTACCGCGCCACCGACATCAGGTTTCCGGGCAAGGGAACGCTGAGCATGAAGTTCGTCGGCGAGGACGGCACGGTGATCGAGCGCGAGGTGTTCAAGACGCCCGGCCCCGGAGTCGCGATGGAAATGTATAATCTCGACCATTCCATCATCGATTTCGCGCGCGCCTCGCTCAATTACGGCCTGCTGCGCGGCTACCCGGTCTACCTGTCGACCAAGAACACCATCCTCAAGGTCTATGACGGCCGCTTCAAGGATATCTTCCAGGATATCTACGACCGGGAGTTCAAGAAGGATTTCGAGGCCAAGGGCCTGACCTACGAGCATCGTCTGATCGACGATATGGTGGCCTCGGCACTGAAATGGTCCGGCGGCTATGTCTGGGCTTGCAAGAATTACGATGGCGACGTGCAGTCGGACACGGTGGCGCAGGGCTACGGCTCGCTCGGCCTGATGACCTCGGTGCTGCTGACGCCGGACGGCCAAACGGTCGAAGCCGAAGCCGCCCACGGCACCGTGACGCGGCACTATCGCGAACATCAGAAAGGCAAGGAGACCTCCACGAATTCGATCGCTTCGATCTTCGCCTGGACGCGCGGCCTGTCGCATCGCGCCAAGCTCGACGACAACGAGGCGCTGGCGAATTTCGCAACCACGCTCGAAAAGGTTTGCGTCGACACCGTCGAGTCTGGCTTCATGACGAAAGACCTCGCGCTTCTGGTCGGTCCCGACCAGCGCTGGCTCTCCACCACCGGCTTCCTCGACAAGGTGGCTGACAACCTGACCAAAGCGACGGGACCGGAGTAACGCCCGCGCGCGCAGACCCCCGTTACGCGCCCATCGCCGCGGCGATGGCGTCGAGCGCTGCGCCCGCCTTTGCCCCATCGGGTCCGCCGGCCTGCGCCATGTCCGGCTTGCCGCCGCCGCCCTTGCCGCCGAGCACCTCGGACGCCTTGCGCACCAGATCGACCGCCGAGAAGCGGGTCACCAGATCGGGTGTCACACCGACGACGACGCTGGCCTTGCCGTCATCGCTGGTCGCGACCAGCGCGACGACGCCCGAGCCGAGTTGCTTCTTGCCCTGATCCGCGAGGCTCTTGAGATCCTTGATCTCGATGCCTTCGACCGAACGCGCCATCAGCTTGATGCCGCCGACATCGCGCACGCCCGCCGCGCCCGACGTTGCATTTGCAGTCCCGCCGCCGCCCATGGCAAGCTTCTTGCGCGCCTCGGACAATTCACGCTCGAGCTTCTTGCGTTCCTCCACCAGCGCCGTGATCCGCGCCGGCATGTCCTCGAGCGTAGTACGTAACTCGCCGGCCGCAGTTTTCGCAAGCTGGATGGCGTCGTTGGCGTGACGACGCGCATGATGCCCGGTCAGCGCCTCGATCCGGCGCACGCCGGACGCCACCGCGCTTTCGCCGGTCACCGAGATCAGGCCGATATCGCCGGTGCGCTTCACATGGGTGCCGCCGCAGAGCTCCACCGACCAGCCCAGCGCATTGCTCGCCGCGCCCTGCCGTCCCGTGCCACCCATGGACACCACGCGCACCTCGTCGCCGTACTTCTCGCCGAACAGCGCCCGCGCGCCGGCCTCGCGCGCGTCGTCCACCGCCATCAGCCGCGTGGTCACCTCGCCGTTCTCCAGCACGACATCGTTAGCGATGTCCTCGATCCGGCGCAGCTCGTCCGCGCTGATCGGCTTGTTGTGAACGAAGTCGAACCGCAGCCGATCGGACGCGACCAGCGAGCCACGCTGCGCGATGTGATCGCCAAGCACCTGCCGCAGCGCTTCGTGCAGCAAATGGGTTGCGGAATGGTTGGCGCGGATTGCGGACCGGCGGTCGCGATCGACCTCCAGCGCCAGCGCCATGCCGGGCGTGAGCGTACCCTGCTCAACGATGCCGAGATGCACGAACAGATCGCCCGCTTTCTTCTGCGTGTCGGTAATGCGGACGCGAACGCCGTCGCCGGTCAGAATACCGGTATCGCCGACCTGACCGCCGGACTCGCCGTAGAAAGGCGTCTGATTCAGAACGATGGCCCCGCTCTCGCCGGCCTTGAGAGTGCCGGCTTCCTTGCCGTCCTTCACAAGGGCAGCGACGACGCCTTCCGCGACCTCAGTCTCATAGCCGAGAAATTCGGTCGCGCCGAGTTTTTCGCGCAACGGGAACCAGATCGTCTCAGTGGCAGCTTCGCCTGAGCCCGACCATGACGCCCGCGCCTTGGCTTTCTGCTGCTCCATCGCGTCGGTGAACGACGCGATGTCCACGCCGATGCCGCGCGCGCGCAACGCATCCTGCGTCAGGTCAAGCGGGAAGCCATAGGTGTCGTACAGCGTGAACGCGGTCTCGCCGTCGAACATGTCGCCCTTCTTCAGCGACACGCTCTTTTCGTCGAGAATGGAAAGCCCGCGCTCCAGCGTCTTGCGGAAGCGCGTCTCTTCAAGCCGAAGCGTTTCCTCGATCAGCGCCCGCGCGCGCTGCAACTCGGGATAGGCCTCGCCCATCTCGCGCACCAGCACACCCACCAGCCGCCACATCAGCGGCTCCCGCGCGCCGAGCAACTGGGCGTGGCGCATCGCGCGCCGCATGATCCGGCGCAGCACGTAGCCGCGGCCCTCGTTCGACGGCAGCACGCCGTCGGCGATCAGGAACGAGGACGCGCGCAAATGATCGGCGATTACGCGTAGCGACGCCTTCATCGGGCCTTGCGGGTCGGCGCCGGTCAGGTCCGCCGCAGCGCGGATCAGCGCTACAAACAGGTCGATGTCGTAATTGTCGTGCTTGCCCTGAAGCACGGCGGCCACGCGCTCGAGCCCCGCGCCGGTATCGATCGAGGGCTTCGGCAAGTTCAGGCGGCTGCCATCCGGCAGCTTCTCGTATTGCATGAACACGAGATTCCAGATTTCGACGAAACGATCGCCATCTTCGTCCAGCGATCCCGGAGGTCCGCCGGGAATCTTGTCGCCATGATCGTAAAATATCTCCGAGCATGGACCGCACGGACCGGTGTCGCCCATCTGCCAGAAATTGTCAGCGCCACTGATGCGGATGATGCGCGATTCCGGCAGGCCCGCGATCTTCTTCCAGAGCTCGAACGCCTCGTCGTCGTCGATGTAGACGGTGGCGGTAAGCCTGTCCTTCGGAAGTCCGAACTCCTGGGTGACAAGTTTCCATGCGAGTTCGATAGCGTGGTCCTTGAAGTAGTCGCCAAATGAGAAGTTGCCGAGCATCTCGAAAAAGGTGTGGTGCCGCGCGGTATAGCCGACATTGTCGAGATCGTTGTGCTTGCCGCCCGCGCGCACACATTTCTGCGAGGTGGTGGCGCGCTGATAGGGCCGCTTTTCGACGCCCGTGAAAACGTTCTTGAACTGCACCATGCCCGCATTGGTGAACATCAGCGTCGGATCGTTGCGCGGAACCAGCGGGGACGAGGGCACGATGTGGTGGCCGTTAGCCGCGAAGTAATTCAGAAACGCCGACCTGATGTCGTTAACGCCGCTCATTGTGTTCCATTGCGTCAAAAAAGCTCGCGACCCTGAGCATGTATTCCGCAAAAGTGGATACCGATTTTGCGGTCAGAGTACGCGCAAGTTAGACTCGTATTGTGTCCAGCGACCGCTTTTAGACGTGGGTGGACGGACTGTCCAGAAAGTGTGCAGGAGGATCAGAGGCTTGGCCGGGTCCCAAATAACATCCGTTGAAAGATGCTGCACTGCGTTGACAACCTTGTTCAAACCGTATTTTCCTCATATCTGCTTATAAGTCGCGCCGGGAGAGATCGGCCGCTTCGGACATGGAAGCAGGCCGGCGCCGAAGGAGCAACCGCCCCGGAAACTCTCAGGCAAACGGACCGCGCGACTGGTTTACATCTGGAAAGAGACCCCCGGGCCCTAGCCGGAGGGGTCCGCCGACGGGATAATACTCTCAGGCACAGCGACAGATGGGGTTTCTACAGGTTTTCAGGGAATTTTCCCTGTTAACCACGAGGACCCCTGATGGCGACGCATGTTTCCGAAGCGCCGACCCTGCAAAAAACGCCCCTGCACGCCCTCCACCAGGCACAGGGCGGCAAGATGGTTGCGTTTGCAGGCTATGACATGCCGGTGCAGTACGCCTCCGGTGTGCTGAAGGAACATCTCCATACCCGCGCCGGAGCTGGCCTCTTCGATGTCTCGCACATGGGCCAGATCGCGCTGCGGCCGAAATCCGGCAACGTCAGGGACGCCGCACTGGCGTTAGAGCGGCTGGTGCCACAGGATATCGTGGCGGTCGCATCGGGACGGCAGCGCTATGCCCAGTTCACCAATGCGGCCGGCGGCATACTCGACGACCTGATGGTGGTCAATCTCAGCGACCACTTGTTCCTGGTCGTTAACGGCGCCTGCAAAGCCGCCGACGAAGCGCATCTGCGCGAGCACCTTTCCGAAGTCTGCACCATCGAGGTTCTGGCGGATCGCGCGCTGGTCGCGCTGCAGGGTCCGAAGGCGGCGTCCGTGCTGGCGAAGATATGTCCTGAAGCGCCCGCGATGCGCTTCATGGATGCCGGGGCGCAGAGGGTGCGAATCGCTGGCGATACCGTGGACTGCTTGGTCTCGCGTTCGGGCTACACCGGCGAGGACGGTTTCGAAATTTCGATTCCTGCAACTCAGGTCGAGGACGTGGTTTCGGTATTGCTTGACGATCCCGACGTGATGGCGGTCGGACTTGGCGCTCGCGACAGTCTGCGACTCGAGGCCGGCCTTTGCCTTTACGGTCACGACATCGACGCAACGACAACGCCGGTCGAGGCCGCTCTGGAATGGTCCGTGCAAAAAAGCCGGCGGAACGGTGGCGTGCGCGCGGGCGGTTTTCCCGGCGCAGATGTCATTCTGCCCCAATTCGAGCAAGGTGCGCCGCGCCGCCGCGTCGGGCTGAGGCCGGAAGGCCGCGCCCCCGTGCGCGAGGGCGCGCTGCTGTTCGCTGATGCAAGCTCCGTCGATCCGATTGGCGCGGTGACATCGGGCGGCTTCGGGCCGAGCCTGAACGCGCCGATTGCGATGGGCTATTTGCCGGTCTCACATGCCGCCACGGGCGGTCTCGTTTTTGCAAACGTGCGCGGACAACGGCTGCCGCTGCGGGTATGCGCGATGCCTTTCGTTCCACACAATTACAAGCGTTGAGGATTTGTCATGACCGTTTTGTATACCACCGATCACGAGTGGCTCCGCATTGAGGGAGATACTGCAACGATCGGCATTACAGGCTACGCGCAGTCACAGCTTGGAGACGTCGTCTTCGTCGAGCTTCCGAAAGTCGGACGCCAGCTTAAGAAGACCGAAGCCGCGGCGGTTGTCGAGTCGGTCAAGGCGGCTTCAGACGTCTATGCGCCGATTACGGGTGAAGTCCTGCAAGTCAATGACGCACTCGGCGCAGAACCTGGACTGGTCAATACCGACGCAGAAGGTAAGGCATGGATCTTCAAACTCAGGATCGCCGACAAGAGCGAACTCGAAGGTTTGATGGACGAGGCAGCCTACAAGGCGCACACGGCGTGAGCAATTTATCCTGCCTGGCACAAAGCCCGGCATGACGCATTCATAACTTTATTCAGGCATCTAAGGAGCCTTTCAAATGATCGCCCGTGAAGAGCCCGCTACGACCTTCGCGCGTCGCCATATCGGTCCATCGTCACGCGATATCGCTGCAATGCTGGAAACCGTGAGCGCGAAGAGCCTTGAGGCTCTGATGAACGAGGCGCTGCCCTCGTCGATACGGCAGAGTGCGCCGCTCGATCTCGGTCAGGGCTTCAGCGAAACCGAAGCGCTGGCGCATATGCAAAGCCTCGCCGCGCAGAACCAGCCGTTCACGTCGCTGATCGGGCAAGGCTATTCCGCCACGATCCTGCCAGCGGTGATCCAGCGCAACATCCTGGAAAATCCGGCGTGGTACACGGCCTATACACCCTATCAGGCTGAAATCAGCCAGGGCCGGCTGGAAGCGCTATTCAATTTCCAGACCATGATCTGCGACCTCACTGGCCTCGATGTCGCCAATGCATCGCTGTTGGACGAAGCAACGGCGGCGGCGGAGGCAATGGCGCTGGCGGAGCGCGCATCATCGGTGAAAACAAAAGCGTTTTTTGTCGATCATGAAGTGCATCCGCAGACCCTTGCCGTGCTGCGAACCCGCGCAGAACCGCTGGGCTGGACGCTCGTCACCGGCGACCCGCTGCGCGATCTCGACAAAGCGGACGTGTTCGGCGCGGTGCTGCAATATCCCGGCACATCCGGCGTTGTACGCGACCTGCGCCCGGCCATCGCCGCGATCAAGGCGAAAGGCGGCCTTGCAGTGGTCGCAGCCGACCTGCTGGCGCTCACGCTGCTGACCTCGCCCGGCGAACTCGGCGCGGACATAGCCGTCGGCTCCGCGCAGCGCTTCGGCGTGCCGATGGGCTATGGCGGTCCACATGCCGCCTACATGGCGGTTAGTGACGCGCTGAAACGGCTGCTGCCCGGCCGCATCGTCGGTCTGTCGGTGGATTCACGCGGGGCGCCGGCCTATCGCCTTGCTTTGCAGACTCGCGAGCAGCACATCCGCCGCGAGAAAGCCACCTCCAACATCTGCACCGCGCAGGTGCTGCTGGCGGTGATCTCCTCGATGTATGCGGTCTATCATGGTCCGGAAGGACTGGCGCAGATCGCGCGCACCGTGAATCGACACACTGCGACGTTGGCGGCGGGATTGACGAGGCTCGGTTTCGCGCCCCTGAACAGTACAGCTTTCGATACGCTGACCGTGAACGCCGGCGAACGGCAAGGCGAGATCGCTTACCGCGCAAGCAGCCAGGGCATCAACTTCCGGATCAACACAGACGGCACTCTCGGCATCGCGCTCGACGAACTCACGATACCGGAGACTGTCGAAGCGGTGTGGCGCGCATTTGGCGCCACATTCTCTTATGCCGACGTCGAAGCGCACGCTTCCGATTTGCTGCCGGCCGATCTCGAGCGCAAGACACCTTATCTGACCCATCCGGTCTTTCACGAACACCGCTCCGAAACGGAGCTGCTGCGCTACATGCGGAAGCTCAGCGACCGCGATCTCGCGCTTGACCGCGCAATGATCCCCCTCGGCTCCTGCACGATGAAGCTCAACGCCACCACCGAAATGATTCCGCTGACATGGGCAGCGTTTGCGGGCCTGCACCCGTTCGCGCCGCTGGAGCAGGCGGAAGGCTATCACATACTGTTCGAAAACTTCGAACAGTGGCTGCGCGATATCACCGGCTACGACGCGATCTCGCTGCAGCCGAACTCCGGCGCGCAGGGTGAATATGCCGGGCTTCTGGCGATCCGCAGTTATCATGCGGCACGCGGCGAAGGGCACCGCACGGTGTGCCTGATTCCTTCCTCGGCGCACGGCACCAATCCCGCCTCCGCCAACATGGCCGGCATGGACGTCGTGGTGGTGGCTTGTGATACGCGCGGGGACGTCGACGTCAACGATTTGAAGGCAAAGGCGGCGCAGCACGCCGATCGTCTCGCCGCCATCATGATCACCTATCCGTCGACACACGGCGTGTTCGAAGAGCACATCCGCGAAATCTGCGACATCGTGCATGGCCACGGCGGACAGGTCTATCTCGATGGCGCCAACATGAACGCGCAAGTCGGCCTGTCGCGGCCCGGCGACTACGGCGCCGACGTCAGCCATCTCAACCTGCACAAGACCTTCTGCATCCCCCACGGTGGCGGCGGACCGGGTATGGGCCCGATCGGCGTGAAGGCGCATCTCGCACCTTTCCTGCCCGGGCACCCCGAGACCGACGGTGCAACGCCGTCCGCGGTCGGACCGGTCTCGGCGGCGCCGTTCGGCTCGGCCTCGATCCTGACCATCTCCTACATTTACATGCTGATGATGGGCGGCGAAGGCCTGACGCGAGCGACCGAAGTCGCGATCCTCAACGCCAACTATATCGCACAGCGGCTCGACCCGCATTTCCCGGTGCTGTATCGCAACGTCAAGGGGCGGGTCGCGCATGAATGCATCATCGACCCCCGTGCACTGAAGGCCAAAACCGGCGTCACCGTGGACGACATCGCCAAACGGCTGATCGATTACGGCTTCCATGCCCCGACCATGAGTTTTCCGGTGCCCGGCACGCTGATGATTGAGCCGACCGAATCCGAATCGAAAGCGGAGCTGGACCGATTCTGCGACGCCATGATCGCGATCCGGCACGAGATTGCCGAGATCGAGACGGGACGCTGGAAAGTCGAGGCATCGCCGCTGCGCCATGCACCACATACCGTACATGACATCGCCGACGACGCCTGGTCACGACCATATAGCCGAGCCCAAGGCTGCTTCCCGTCCGGAACCTCGCGATCGGATAAATACTGGTCTCCGGTCGGACGGGTCGACAATGCCTACGGCGACCGCAATCTCGTCTGTTCCTGTCCACCCATCGAAGACTACGCGCAAGCCGCGGAGTAGAAGATCACAGGCTGTATTCCACTCAACGTTCTCATCCTTCTCCCTTTGGGAGAGGGATGAGAGATGAGGGATGAAGGATGGCAAGGCCGGACGCTGGGGATGTCGGCAACTCAACATCCACAGCGCCCGTCTTTTCCAAGAGGCGCGACATAAATTTCCACGAAAGATTCCCGTCTTCGCGGATCGCACCAACCCGACTCGCACGAGCCCGGGGTCTTGGAAACTCACCTCAGAGTCCTTCATCGTTTACGGAAACGGTGAAAGACTCCATCCATTGATTAGACGCGTTTTCTCACGCGAACCGCTATCCACTTCGCTCGAAAATGCTATAGCCGATCGACCTAAGCGTTCTCGGCAGAAAAATGGTCTTCGGCTTGATCCGGACACCTCCGTGTTCGGTGGAAAACGCGGCGATCAACATCATCAAGCGCACGCCTGTGCTTCCGTGGGAACGAAAGACTCAATCCTCCGCTTCCGTCTCGTCATCGTCGGTGTCGCGCTCAGGGCTACCGGCCAGAATCTGCTCGGCGATCAGTCCTGAATTCTGCCGGATAGCCGTCTCGACCTTGGCGGTGATGTCGGGATTGGCCCGCAAGAACGCTTTCGCGTTTTCGCGGCCCTGCCCCATGCGCTGACTGTCATAGGAGAACCAGGCGCCGGATTTTTCAACGATGCCGGCCTTGACGCCAAGATCGAGGATTTCTCCCATCTTGGAGATGCCCTCGCCGTACATGATGTCGAACTCGACCTGTTTGAAAGGCGGCGCCAGCTTGTTCTTCACGACCTTGACGCGGGTCTGATTGCCAACGACCTCGTCGCGTTCCTTGATCGCCCCGATGCGGCGGATGTCGAGGCGCACCGAGGCATAGAACTTCAGCGCGTTGCCGCCAGTTGTCGTCTCCGGCGAACCGTACATCACCCCGATCTTCATGCGGATCTGGTTGATGAAGATCACCATGGTGTTTGACTTGTTGATCGAGGCGGTAAGCTTGCGCAGCGCCTGGCTCATCAGCCGCGCTTGTAGCCCCGGCAGCGCGTCGCCCATCTCGCCCTCGAGTTCGGCGCGCGGCACGAGCGCCGCGACCGAGTCGATGATCAGCACATCCACAGCGCCCGAGCGCACCAGCGTATCGGCGATTTCCAGCGCCTGCTCGCCATGATCGGGCTGCGATATCAAAAGGTCGTCGACATTCACACCGAGCTTGCGAGCATAGACCGGATCAAGCGCGTGCTCGGCGTCGATGAAGGCGCAGATGCCACCCTTTTTTTGCGCCTCGGCGACCGCATGCAGCGCCAGCGTGGTCTTGCCGGAGGACTCCGGACCGTAGACCTCCACGATGCGTCCCTTGGGCAGACCGCCGACCCCGAGCGCGATGTCGAGGCCCAGCGAGCCCGAGGAGATAACCTCCACGTCCATGGACTTGTCGTTCTTGCCCAGTTTCATCACCGAGCCCTTGCCGAACTGACGCTCAATCTGTGACAGCGCGGCGGACAGGGCCTTGGACTTATCCATGGAGGATCCTTCGACGATACGCAGGGCAGCTTGGGACATAGGCCGGGCTCCTTATGAACGGGATTCGCGGGCAGGACAACGAATGGCGCCGTGGTTGATCGGATGGAAATATGTACCCTATTTGTTCCAAGTTCGCAATATGTTCTTTTCAATGAATGGTACTGGCCTGTTTTAACCCCTAGTGGCCTAATTTGATTTTGGGAGTGGCCTGTTTTAAATTCACCGGGTGTGGTCGTGGTGCACCCGCATGCTGCAAGATACCCTTCCGGAGCGACGGCACCGCGCTCCGGGCCAAGGCCGCCTCAGTGGGCGGCCTCTTTCATAAACCTGGCAATCTCGGCGTTTCTTTTGCCAAACTCTCAGCGGCGATCCTTTTGAGTTTTCGCTGCACCACTTCATAAGGGTCTTCAACAGGGCGGTTAATCCTGATCCGCTGCCATGCCTCGGATAGAATTTTTGCGGCGGTATATGTGCGCATTTTTCGCTCGCCATGCGGCACAAGTAATTGAACCTCGCAAAGTTTCTTAAGGTCGCGAGAAGCCGTAAATTCCGAAACGTCAGCGTCTTTGCGATAGCGCGCATTACTGACCTTTAGTCCAAGCGCGGCGTCAAATAGCGCGATCCAAATGCGATCTTGCAGACTGTATAGACCAATAAACTTGGTTATCTCATTGAATAGAGCCTCAGCCTCTTCATTCCGCCGGATTAGTTTGCCAGCTTGCTGGTAATGAGCCTTCAGGCAAAACCTGATCCATGGCAGCGCGTTGTTTTGCGGGTTCCACTTACCTTGTCCGACAAGCGCGAGAACATCGTAATATTCTTGGGTGTTATCGCCCAACCATTCTTCGATGCTCGAAAAAACAGGATTCAAAGTGCCGCCGCTTGCAATAACAAGGGTCTGTAAGGCCCGGGCAATTCGGCCGTTGCCATCGGAGAAAGGGTGAATCATTGCGCAGTTTAAGTGCGCCATGGCAGCGCGCACTATACCCGGCTCCTTTGACGGAGCCTTCAGATAGTCAACTAATTCCTCCACGAGGTCGTTCACTAGCTCGATGTCTGGGGCGTCGTAGACGCGGACGTTCGTCTTGGAGTTTACGACGAATATGCTCCCCGGACGCCACTGCCCGGGATTTTTGCTCATGTCGTATTGAAGCATCATGAAGTGCAGGCTCTTCAAAAGCTGCCCGCTGACTTGAAAATGCGGATCCTTGGTGGCCTGCAAAATGTAGGTCATCGCGTCGCGATACCCTTTTATCGCTCGTGACGTTTCCGTTCGTTCATCAAGGACGGGCTCGTCTTCAATCGCAGCCACCGCTTCATCTAAGCTGACGTTATAGCCCTCGATGCTGTTGGAGCCTTGAATTGCCCTTGCAAAGGTTGCCCGGCGCAGCGATCCGGACCACCTCCTAGGATTCTGGTTCGTAAAAATCTGCAAGCGTTCCTTCTGCTCGGAGATCAAATCCAAGACAGCGGCATCTTCGTGGGTCAGTTTTGGGGTCTGATAGATCATGCTTGAATGCTAGATAAATCCACCTCCAATGTCAAATAGTAATTGACATTTTGTAGTTTACTATCTAGCATTCAAGCATTCTGGAACTAAACCCAGAACATTGTTCCGGTGCCCTTTGGTCTAACGGTTAGGACGCTCGCTGTTACAGGAGAGGTCCGGGTCCGAATCCCGGCGGGCTGCCAACAAGAAGTGGACCGATGCGGCGGCAACCGCACCGGCCCGGATCATCAACCCGGGATTGGACCCCGAAGTAAATGACCGCTAACGGCAATATAGCGTTCATTAAGCCGTCTTTCCAATCCCCTAGCGTGACGGATTGGGCCCGCCATGAACGTACTCCCCCGCGAAAAGCAGATTGAAGTCATTGCCGCCCTTTGCGAGGGCGTCGGTATCCGCACTGCCGCGCGCTTGACTGGCGTCAACCGTGGCACCGTTGGCAGCCTTGCCTATCGCGTCGGCATGGGTTGCATGGAGCTTCACGACTGCATGATGGTCGGTGTCCGCACTGAGCGGCTGGAGCTCGATGAAGCGTGGTCCTTCGTCGGCAAAAAGCAGAAGAACGTGAAGCGGCACGAGATCGCGGTAAAGGGCGATCAGTACATTTTCATCGGCATGGCCGGGACGCAAAAGGCGATCATTAGCTGGGGCGTCGGCAAGCGGAATACCGAAAGCACGATGGACTTCCTGCACGACCTGCGCAGCCGCGTCATTGGCCAGCCTGAGATTTCAACGGACGGCTTTCACCCATACCGCATGGCCATCCGGGATGCGTTCGGTGCCAGCGCTTCGCATGGCGTCATCGTAAAGACCTACTCGGTAACTCACCTCGTAAAGGAAGCGCAGGGCCGGTACTCACCCGCCGCCGTAGTAGCTGTAAGCCGTGACGTAGTATCGGGCGATCCCGAACAATACGTTTCGACGAGTTACGTTGAACGGCAGAACTTGTCGCCGCGCATGGGCAGCCGACGTTTCACTCGACTTACCAACGGCTTTTCAAAGAAGCTTGATAATCACGTTGCGGCGGTTGCGCTGTACGTTGCACACTACAATCTCTGCCGAACTCATGAAGCCCTGCGCACGACGCCAGCAAAGGCCATCGGCGTTGCGGACAAGGCTTGGAGCAATCGGTCAGCTTGTGGACGCGGCGCTCGCCGTTGCGCCTGCGCTGCCGACTGAAACGCCTCCGGATCGGCGGCGGAAGTTCGAAGTAATTCAAGGCGGGAAAGCCTAATCAGCTTAGTTGCAACATTTCACGAAGCTGCATCGCAGCTTCCTCAGACTCTAGCCGGGCGAGGATTTCAACCTCGCCCGGCTCACCGCCGCCGCGAGTTCGGAAAAGGAAGTAGCCGCTGGAATCAGGTATTTGTTGCCCCGATAGCTCGATCCTCTTTTCTGTGAGCGGAGCGATACAAAGCGTCGTGTCGGTATCGACTTTCGCGCTGAAGTAGTATTCTGCCATTCTGATTCTCCAGAGACATTGCCATGGACAAAACGCACATCGCAGTGCCAGAGGCGGAGATTACGGTCCGCTATCTGGCCGACTATATGGCCGCCTCCGAGCGAAGGCGGCGGACTATCATTGAAGGATGCAAGTATCGGCCCCTCGTGCGGTTGCTTCAGCACAAGCAGGCAACAATCACGATTTCGAATTCGCTTCAGACTGGAAAACCAAATCCCAAAGCATTGCAGGAAAAGGCGGATTTCATCCGCAGCAAACTCGCCACAGACGATTTTGAAGCGCTGACCAACGAAGCGAACGCGGACTACATCCAGAAGTTTGCGGAGGTAAGCGCTAGCGTCAAATTGCCGAATGCGGAGATTTTGCCCGGCAATTCCTTCCCCGCATTCAAGATCAATGGCGTCAAAGTGAAATTTTCGCCTCATCTCCTGTTGCGAAGGATCGACAAAACAAACAAGCAGCGCAACGGCGCATTCATGCTGCGCTATGCCAAAAACAAAGCGCTGGATTCGGCAGTTGGCGAATACCAGTCGGCTGCCGCCTTCGGGCTGTTCAAAGACTACCTCAAGGACGAGGGGTCCGAACCGGATCGGAGTATTTGCGTCACCTTGGATGCTTTTACTGGGACGCTCTACCCTGCACCTGGGAACTCCGTCACAGCGTTCGCCAACATGAAAGCAGCCTGCCAGACCATCGCAGAAAGGTGGTCCAATATTGCCCCGCCCAAAGGGGCTGTCCTTTAGTGGCCTATTTTGATTTCGGGGGTGGCTCATTTCGGCCAGTACCAGTGAATGGATACTGGCCTGTTCCGCGGCCTCAGTGGCCTGGTTCGAGTTTGAACCAAATCCAGACCTGGCCGTTTATCAGCCATCACCGCACGATCTGGGGCTCTTATCGGTGACTGAGAGTGCTTCACGCTCCCGCCTTACAACCAGCGGGATGGCCAATGTGCGAGAAGTGTGAACTCATCGACAGGAAGATTGCCCAGCTTCGCTCGTTTACTGGTCCTGACTTGGACTCTCTCAGCCGAGCCACCATGCGCGCTGCCATCGAAGCCATGCAGGCGGAGAAAGCGGCCCTTAAGTGCGGCATCAAGAATTAAGGCCGCCTCAGTGGGCGGCATCTTTCAGTTCTGGTTTCGCGTTATTCGCGCCCCTATCCGATCGCGAATCCTCTCCTAATTCGATCTTAAGAGTCTGGTGCCAGCCTACCGTGATGAAAAAGATCCTGGTGCTGGCGATCGTGCTGGTCGCAATCAATCAATGGGATACGAATTTCAATCACGGCACCCTGACCCGGGCCGGCTTTTCCTTGGCAAGAGCTCTTGGCCAAGCATTCGGCATTTAGAAACGTCGCCGGCGAAAACATCCGCGCTGGGTCAATGCACGCGAGATCGACGACGTCACGGCCGTTGTCCTCGCAGGTTGCAAGGGTGTGCTGCTTTCCGATTCGGACCCTCGACCGGCCTGACGATGCCGATCGAATCCAACCCGTCATTGTCTAAATCTTGCGATCGACAAGCCTAAACCGCCTTGATGCGCGCCTCGACGCCGACGGTTACCCACATTCGGATACAGACAAGGTCAGCAGTGTTGCCAGAAATCATCAGCACGGCGTGGAGTCGGCAGCGCCGCCAAAATCCTTTTGACTGTGCAACGCGATTTGCATTTGCTGGCGGTCGCTGGGTAGCAGGATTAAGTACGATGCTGGAAGCAATTACTGCCGTCTTTGGAATTATGAGCGCCGGCATTTTCCTGGCTCACGCGATTGACGGCTACTGGTCGCGGCCTTAACCGGACCACGACGCGGGCGCGCCTGATAGGCCACTCTGCTCTGTTCGGCCGTTACATCTCCGCCAGATCGAAGTCCTGACGTAACCGCGCAGCCATGTCCCGGACACGCGTGCGCCACAGGCCCGGATCGGCGATCGGCCCGGCTTCCGGTTTGATCGTCAGCATCGCATTCCATGGGTTTCCGCCGTAAACGGTCACCACGAATCCACGAGCCGGCGCGCCGTCAAGCGTTTGCAGCGCCTTCAGAATGATGCCCGCCAATTCGTCGGCGGTTTTGCGGCGGTCGTAACTCTCTGGCTGGTCCGTTGCGGCGGTTTCTTCAATCGGACCCTCTGCCTCCGGCTGTGGCGCGGTTTCAGCGCCAAGCGATTCCGATGAAGCGCGCGGGTTGTCTTCGGGCAGTTCGGCCTCAGGCAGGGGCGCGTTATGGCGCGTCCCCAAAACGTTCTGGATCAGGGCCATCAATCCCTTGTCCAACCCGCTGCTGTTACCCACGTCGGTTGCTCCAGTCGATTGAGCTATGGCACCCGGACAAATCTGCTGCCCTTTGGCCGACCGTGGATATCTTGCAGGTGTCTCAGCTCAGCGCTACCCCAATTAGCACCGCGACAAGCACGCCGAAGCCGCCCAGCGCAATATTGAGAAAATTCCGGGCCAAACCAGGTTCGGTGGTCAGCATGGTGTTTCTCCCGTACGCAAAACAGATTTGCGTAGAATGAGCGCCGAATCTTAATCAAAACTTTCCAATTGATGGTCCGCTCGCCGAATCAGCAGCCGCACCTGGCCGCAAGCTCGCATGAGCAGCGCGAAGAGAACCGACATGATCGGCAATGATCGGGGAGCGCCTGAATCTGCGGCGAAGTCCACCTCGTCAGGCGGACATCGGCTTAAGAAAGTCCGTTTTCTCGACGGCCTTGGGTGAGCCTCGATAAAACTACAGGTCGGAAAATCTCCTATATCTGGACCGCAACACAGAAGCTTTCATCCAGCTAGGTTGGAAAATGTAGCATTTTTCATCTGCCTTCCGCGGAGACGCAGTTTTTGAACCTTTGCCGCGGTGCAGAGACAGAGAAAGGGCTGGGGGATTGCACTGCCCAGTCTAGACGCAACGTCACCGGGCGATCATATTCCGCTCAGGTGACGTTGTTGTCATGGCACCAGTCGCCGAACGGCGCGGATGGGGAACCGAGGGGCGTATTGCGAGGCGTCTTAGTTGTCCACCATTCGAAGATGAAAGCCGCCGGGGCAAGCTAGTTTGCCGTTCCGCCTGCGGCCCCTATCCTGGACTTTGCTTTGTTTTTGGCGATGGCCTTGGGCTGGCCCTCGTTTCGCACGCCTCCCCAGGGATCGTTGACTCCCGCAGCATCGGGAATCTTGCGCAGCGTGTCCTTGTAAGCTTTTTCGATGGCCTTCTGTTTTTCGATCTGCTCCGGCGTCTTTCCAGGCCCGTCAGCCATCATATTGAAATGCGGCGCCTGGGCGAAAGCCGGCCCCGACACCAGAACCGCCATAAGCATGGATGCGCGTAGAATCTTCATCATAACTCCTCCCCACAGCGGATAGCATAAACGTCAGATCCTTTCGGTTTCAAGCGGCTCACCGCTCGAAAGCGCCGTGAGTCTTGAGACACGAGTGATGCGCCCGACAACGACTCGTGTCGTTCGTTGGGAGGGAACCTTGAAGTGCGACTGGCCGGCACCGATCCCGACCGGTACTTGCCGAATGCGTGCTTAAAATCGGCCCGTTGGACTGCCCATGCTTCCACCCCGGCCAAAACCGCCGTACCCGCCCGGGCCGCGTCCGAACCCTCCTCCGCCAAAACCACCGATGATGCCGATTGAGGGCACCGGCACCGGTACGTAGCTGCGCGGAGGTGGCACGTCGTCGACATAAACATCGTCCGCTTCGCGATGACGCTGGCGTGGAGGCGCCTCCCCACGCCGGGACGGCTGGGCTTGTTTTTTCTTTGGCGGCGCTTCGGCTTTCTTCTTCGGCTCCTGCGACGGCGCGCTGCAAGGACAGGTCGGGCCGGCCGTAACAGCGGCCACCGCCACGGCCGGATTGTCGGGCCGGTTGCGCAGACGCTCCTCCAGCTTGCGTGCCGTCGGCGTCAGATCGCTATCGGGATAGTCGGCGAGGAAGGCGCGATATCCGCCCGCCGTATTGGCGAGAACCGCCCTGCTCCAGGCCGCCATACGCCGGTGACGATCAAGCCACTGCCGCGCCTCCCGATCGAGCGGCGAGTCAGCATAGAGGCCAAGGAACGCCTCATAGGCTTGGTCGCTGCCATCGCCGACAATCAGCTCGTGCGCTTGCTCAGCGGTCTTGCCTTTCAGCTCACTGCGCCATTCCGCGACCGTCCGCTTGCTCTTGGAAACGGCAGGAGACGCGGCTTCGGATGCTCCGGGAAAAAACTGGAAACCGTCCGTCAACGAGGAACTGTCCCAGGGAGTCTGGCGGCCATTCGTCATCTTGTTGACTTCCAGGCGGACACGCTTGAAGGCCTCCTCGATCGAAAGCCCCGGCTGCCGGCTGACGGACAATAGCGCGGTCGTGTAGGGGCTGTCGGCGCCCGTGCCGTCTTCCGCCTCGGCACCCGGCGAAGTTGAGAACGACAGGAATGTGCCGGGCGCGGCCACCTTGGCATCGACGATAGCGAGACCGTGTCCCACCGTCTTGTTGATCGCGGGGAACGGGTTGTTACGGCACGCGTCGAGAAGAACGATCCGCATGCGACTCGGAACCGATGTCAGCGTGTTTATGATGTCGTTCAGGCGAACCGCCTGCAGCGGGATATCGGCTTCGCGCTTTGGATCGAGATCGACCGGGACCAGGAAATTCTCGCCATCGACCTGCAAGCCATGACCGGCGTAGAAAATCAGCGCGATGGTGTCAGGGCCCTTCTCTGCGATCTTTGCCGCGAATTCCCCGGCCTTCTCGCGCATTTCGGTCTGCGACAGGTCGGAGGCCGTCAGCACTTCGAAACCGGCGTCGCCAAGCATCTGGGTCATAGCCCTGGCGTCGTTGGCGGGATTTGGCAGCGGCGTCACTGCGCGATAGGCCGACTGACCGATCACCAGCGCGAGTCGGTTTTCCGCAGCAGCCGGATGCGCGGTCAGCACCATCGCAGCGATCGCCCCGAGAACGATCGAGCGGATCATTGAAAATGTCATGGAACAGCTCCGCGCAAATCTCTTCCAACCGTTGTCGATTCACCGGCCGCGTTAGTTCATCACGCGCGCATGTGTCGCATGTCAATTCGACCTTCGCCGGTCGGTCGAACCACGTCCTCTCTACCGCTTCGGCAGGTTTAGGGCCTGTTCGCATTTTGCCTGTGGTGCAGACCACAGGATGGCCGATAGCCGCGTAGAAACGATTGCAAGGCAGGCGCTTTCGATCAGCGGCCACGATCTGCTGCCCCTGCGGGTTTGGCGGCACACCGTCAAGAACGCCGGGAAGAAACGGCGATCAACTGAACGTCCGTCTCAGGCAAGGTGAATGCACGGTTAATTCTTTGGTCAAAAACAAGTGTAACGGCCAACGCATTCTTTCGAATGTTGCAAATAACCTCCACCTCCATGAACACCGAGGCGCCGCTGCGCGCCTGTCACCTCATGGCCACCGCGAACGGGGATTGCGTAAATGGTCGATATTGTTAACTGGGCTCCGGCTCGTGGTTCATCGAGACGCGGGTTCACGGCACGCCCGTCTGCAAGCGCAACACGCCGCGGGGCCGCGGCCCTTGCAACGCTCGATCCCAGCCGTTGGCGATCACTTGCCGACCGTGCTGTCGAACCCAACGGCTACTATCTCGCGGATTGGGAGCTGGCGCTCGACGCCTCGGCGCGGGACCGGACTAACGCGTCGGCGCTGACGGCGCGTTCGGACCTTTTATCTGACAAATCGGGCTCGGAGACTCTCATCGGCCTGATCCCTGTTATCTCCGCCTGGCGAGCCTACCGGATTCCACTCCCCCTTCTGGTCAGCGCCGATCCTTACGGAACGCTTTGCACGCCGCTGCTCGACCACGGCCTCGCGAATCAAGCCGCAGCAGCGCTGCTGCGCGAGGCGCGTATCCTCGGCCAACGCGCGCTGATTCTGCGCAACATCGCGCTCGACGGCGCCGCCATGAAAGCCATCACGACAGCCCTCGAACACGACGGCCTCAAGCCGCATAGGCTGCATGGCCATGTGCGCGCCTGCCTCGACGCCACCCGCGAGGCGGAAGAACTGCTGCGCGAGGCGCTGGGCGTCAAGAAGCTCAAGGAGCTGCGGCGCCAGCGCAATCGTCTTGCGGAGCATGGCGAGGTGTCATTTCAGGTCGCGCGCTCTACCGCCGACGTCGCGCGAGCGCTTGAAACCTTCCTCGCGCTGGAGGCCAGCGGCTGGAAGGCGCAGCGAGGGACCGCATTGATCCAGCATAGCGGCGATGCAGCCTTCATCCGCCGCGCCGCGCCGGCACTCGCCAAGCGAGGCCAGTGTGAAATCGTAACCCTGCATGCGGGTCCGACGCCTGTGGCAGCGGCAGTCGTGCTGCGCCACCAGGACCGCGCATTTTATTTCAAGCTCGGCGTTGACGAACGTTTCGCGAAGTTTTCACCCGGCGTGCAGTTGACGCTCGATCTCACGCGCCATCTCTGCGCCGACCCCGCGATCACCCTGGCGGATTCCACCGCAAATCCGGGTCATCCGATGATCGACCCAATCTGGCGCGGGCGGCTTGCGATCGGCGACGTGCTGATCCCGCTTCGCCGCAACGATCCCGCCGTTCCGCTCGCAAAAGCGGCGATTTCGCTGCGCCGGCTACTACGCGAGCCCGCTCGCCGCGTCGTCAACATCCTCCGCGAACGTCAAGAGAAAAACGCATGAATGATCCCGCACATGTGCCGGTCATCGCCGCGGCCAACGAAGCGCTGCGACGCGACTTCCCACTCAAGCCCTTCGCGATCCGGCACAGGCTTGCGGGACATCCGCTGTTGACGCTGCCGCGCATCGCGCAACTGGCTGCCGAGCTGCCGCGTGACCTGATCGAATACAATTCCGGCAAGGTCGCAATCAGCCAGGATCCCGATGCGATCCCGACGGTGGACCTCGATCCGGTCGAGGTGGTGAAGCGGATCGAAACCGCTGGTGCCTGGATGGTATTGAAACGCGTGGAAAACGCGCCGGAGTATCGACGCCTGATCGAGGACGCACTGCTATCGGTCGCGCGCGCGCGCGGCTTCGACAGCTTGAGCGACGCCGGATTTGAACAGATCGAGGGCTTTCTGTTCGTCTCATCACCGAATTCGACGACGCCGTTTCATCTCGACAGCGAGGACAACTTCTTCGTCCAAATCCACGGCGAAAAATTCTTCACGATTTACGACAACACGGACCGCCGCCTCGTATCGGATGACGAGATCGAGCGTTCAATGACGAAACACCGCAATCTGAGATATGATGAGAGTTTCGCGCCGCGTGGTGTCGAATTCCACATGTTCGGCGGTGACGGCTGTTTCGTGCCTTATCAATGGCCGCATTGGGTACGCACCGCGGGATCGCACTCGATTTCGATGGCCATTACCTGGAAGACGCGCGAGGTCCGCCGCGCCAACGACCTGCACTTCCTCAATTCGATGCTGCGCGGTCTCGGCTGGCCACAGAAACCGCCAGGCGTTCAGCCTGCATTCGATGGCGTGAAGCTGGCGTTCTATCGAGCGGGGACGACGGCGGTCCGCCCGTTGCGAACCTCGATGACGATGCGGCGAATCCTGCGTCGCATCGCGCTCGGCAAGCAAGCGAATTACTATCTGAAAGACGCTTAGGTGTTGTGGTTAAAGGTTGCTTCATTGCCCGGCAAAGCCGCCAAGCGAGCGCCTGAACCAGTCACTCTGTCACAGACATGTCCCGTTTGGTCGGAGAGATACACCCCTCCATGCCCGTGACCTCTCTGTCATAGCCCTGGCGACCTATGATAGGGTTGGTTCCAGTCGCACCCGAACGAGGTCGTCGATTGTCGGGCATTTCACTCTACACGCTGTCGGTCTGGGTGCTGCCGCTGGTTATCGCCATCACCTTTCACGAGGCGGCGCACGGATTCGTCGCGTACCGGCTCGGCGATAACACCGCCTCGAAGCTCGGCCGCGTCAGCTTTAACCCGCTCAGGCATATTGATCCCTTCGGTACCGTGATATTGCCGGGCATTCTGTTGCTGTCGCACGCGCCTTTCCTGTTCGGCTACGCAAAACCGGTTCCGGTAAATTTCCGAAACTTGAACCACCCCCGCATGGACATGGTCTGGGTGGCGCTTGCCGGACCCGCCACCAACATCCTGCTGGCTCTCGTCGCGGCATCGGCATTTCACGGGCTCGGCCTGGTTCCCGGCAACAGCACACAATGGGTAGCCGACAATCTGAAGAATGCGTTGATCATCAACGTCATTCTCGCGGTCTTCAACATGCTGCCGATCCCACCACTCGACGGCGGACGGGTCGCGGTCGGCCTGCTGCCGAACGTTCTGGCTGCTCCGCTCTCCCGCCTGGAACCCTACGGGATGCTGATACTGATTGGGACCCTCCTGCTGCTTCCGGTGCTCGGCAACCAGCTCGGTCTCAATCTTGACCTGATCTCCACCATCGTGAGAACAGTCACCGGTTATGTGATACAGCTTCTTTTGCTGGTCACCGGGAATATATAATAAGAGCGTTGCAAGGGGCGTAGTCAATTGATCAAAGCACAGGACAAAATGATTGCAAGACGTGCCGACACCAAGGCACGCGCCGACTTCGCAACCTGGAAAATGATGGTGAAGCTGAATGGCTCTTCGTCACTTCCGGCCGAAGCCCTGACATTCCTTTCGAGCTACAAGGGTTTGGTCGAAACGATGCCGGAGGCAGAGGCGAGCGAGGCAACCATCGACTTGATTTACAAGGCTTATTATGTGGACATGGGCGGCACCGGAACGGCGCCCGACATCAAGTCGATGCCAAAAGACCCGATCATCGATACCAGCAATGTCATGGCCTTCAAACGGCCCGCTCCGCAACCACTGCCGGCTGCAAATTCCGCGGCGAACACACGGCCGCGCGTGCCGGTTGCGCTGATTTTCATCTGTCTTGCGCTGATTTACGTCGGCATCCGGTATTTTCTTCTGCAATGATAGCGACTGTGCATCGCGATCCGGCTAGCTGTGACGCAGACGCCAGCGATCGCCGCCTTATCCTTTGCCTTTGACGCGGAAGACGACGGGCAGGGTGAAGCTCAATCCCTCGTCCGCTATCAGCGGTGGGGGTGGCGGCACCGGATC
>NZ_JAVDPZ010000027.1:0-59048 GCF_031453995.1 Nitrobacter vulgaris
CATCATCTCGCTGCAACTGGTCGGCCGCGCCCGCCAGGCAGGTCTGGTGATCGAGCCGCGCGACGTCTTCCGTCATCAGACGTTGCAGGAGCTGGTGGCATTGTCTCGCGATGCCGATGCAGCCGACGATCGATCCGAACCGAAACACGATGTGCTCGTGGAGCTATCGGACGAACAGCTCGAACGGCTCGGTCTGGACCTGAGCCGCATCGAAGACGTCTACCCGCTGTCCCCGATGCAGCAGGGCATGTTGTTTCACAGTCTGCGCGATGCTGGCAGCGGCGTCTACGTCAACCAGATCAGCGTCGAGGTTAGCGGCCTCGACGCCGGCCGTTTAGGCCGTGCATGGCATGAGGTGACCGCACGCCATCAGATACTTCGAACCGGTTTCCTGTGGCGCGAGCTGTCAGGCTCGCCCCTTCAGGTCGTCTATCACGACGCCATTGCCCCATTTGAACAGGAAGACTGGCGCGGTCAGGCGATCAGCGAGGAGCAGATCGCAGCGGCGCTTGCCGATGAACGCACCGCCGAGTTTGACCTTTCCGCGCCGCCACTGCAGCGCGTGCGGCTGTTGCGCCTTGATGACCATCGCTATCGGCTGATCTGGACCTATCATCACATTCTGATGGATGGCTGGAGTTCGGCCCGGTTCATTAGCGACGTACTGCAATGCTATTACGGCGCGGCGTCCGCAGCGAAGCCGGCGCGCTACCGCGACTATATCGCCTGGCTGCTGGCACAAGATGCCAGCGCAGCGGAAAAATTCTGGCGCGAACAGCTCAAGGCGTTCGATGAGCCGACGCAACTCGCTGATGCCTTCGGCACGCGCCGCCATCCGGCATCCGGACATGCGCGCTGCTATACGCGGCTCGAAGAGGCCGCGACCGCGAAGCTCAAGGCATTCGCTCGCCGTGAGCGGATCACGCTCAACACCATCGTTCAGGCCGTATGGGCGCTGCTGCTGCAACGTTACACCGGCCAGCGGACCGTAACGTTCGGCGTTACGGTTTCCGGCCGGCCAGCCAGCCTTGATGGATCGCAGCAGATGCTCGGGCTCTTTATCAATACGCTGCCCGTGATCGAAACGCCTTCGTTCGCCAGCAGGATTGGAGAATGGCTGCGCGCGATCCAGGATCGCAATTCGGAGATCCGCAACTACGAGCATACGCCGCTTTACGACATCCAGGGCTGGGCCGGACGCTCCGGTCAGACGATGTTCGATAGCATTATCGTATTCGAGAATTATCCAATCGAGCGCAGTATGCGCCAAGGGGACGGCTCGCTGAAGTTCAGTGGTCTGAATAACGTCGACGTGACGAACTATCCGATGGACCTGTCGGTGCTCGTCGAGGACACACTTCAGATTGAATACACCTATATGCCGAGCCATTTTACGGCAACGCAGGCGGATCAGATCAGGGTGCAGTTCGAGCATCTACTTGGCGCGCTGACGCAGGACGCGTCGAAAATGCTTGCCAGCATCAATCCGGTTACCGCTATCGATGCAGCCCTTGCCGAAAGTTGCAATTCCCACGCGACGGCGGGCTCTATGCTGCCACCCGTGCATGAGGCGATTCATCGTTATGCGAAGCGACATCCGGAGCGAACGGCGCTGATTATCGGCGGCGCAGTGCTCTCATTCGGTGCGCTCGACGCAAAGGCTAATCGCCTTGCGCACCACCTGATCGCCCGCGGGCTAAGGCCCGAGCAGCGCGTCGGGGTCGTGGTCGAAAGGACCGAGACCACAATGATCGCGCTGCTCGCTGTCCTGAAAGCAGGCGGAGCCTATGTTCCGCTCGATCCGGAGCTTCCACCTGAGCGGCGCTCATTCGTCATGTGCGATGCCGGGGTCTCGTTCCTGCTGACGGGACAACTCGATGTCGAAGGCGGTCCGGATGAGATGGAAAGAATTTCCCTTCCCCTGTTCGATTTCGATTCGGGACCGGATCATGAGCCGCAACCGGAGTTGCATGCCGAGAATCTCGCTTACCTGATCTACACCTCAGGATCGACGGGGGTACCGAAGGGCGTCGCCGTCGCCCATGGACCACTCGCCATGCATTGCCAGGTCACTGGCAATCTGTATGAGATCGATGAGAACTCGTGCGAGTTGCATTTCCTGTCTCTGGCCTTCGACGGCGCCCATGAACGCTGGCTGACGGTCCTGTCCCATGGCGCGCGGCTGGTGATGCGCGACGCTGAACTGTGGACGCCGGAACAGACGGTCGAAAACCTGCATGCGCATCACGTCAGCCATATCGGATTGCCGCCGGCCTATTTGCAGCAGGTCGCAGAAGCGGTCGAGCAAACAGGCAACCCGCCGCCGGTCAAGCTCTACTCCTTCGGCGGCGAGGCAATGCCGAAGGAGGGCTTCGATAAAGTCAGGCGCATTTTGAAGCCGAAGATCCTGATCAACGGTTACGGGCCGACGGAGACTGTCGTCACGCCGCTGGTCTGGAAAGTCGATGGCGCTGGCGAATGCGAAACGCCTTATGCGCCGATCGGTGTGCCGGTGGGTGATCGTCACGCCTACATTCTCGACAGCTCGCTCAACATCATCCCCGCAGGGGTCGCCGGAGAGCTTTATCTGGGCGGCTTTGGACTGGCGCGCGGTTATCACGGCAAGACCGGCATGACCGCCGAGCGATTTGTACCCGATCCATTTTCCGCGTTGCCCGGTACCCGGTTGTACCGCACGGGAGATCTCGCGCGATGGCGCGAAGACGGCACCATCGAATATCTCGGCCGCAGCGACGACCAGGTCAAGATCAACGGCTTCCGGATCGAGCTTGGAGAAATCCAGACCACGTTGCTTTGCCATAAGGAGGTGAAGCAGGCGGCAGTGGTGGCGCTGCCGCGCGTGAAAGGCAATCAGCTCGTCGCCTATGTTGCGCCGAGGACGGTAAGGGATGCATCCGGAGATGCCGCCGATGCGCTGGCCGGAAGATTGACCGAGTTCCTGAAGCAGGTCTTGCCGACCTACATGGTGCCCGCGCGGATCATTGTGCTTGAGCGGCTACCCGTGTTGTCGAGCGGCAAGGTCGACCGGCGCGCGCTGCCGGCGCCCGATACGACAGCGCGAAGCTTCGTCGCTCCGCATGGGCCTGTCGAAACCGCGATGGCGCGCCTGTGGGCCGACGTCCTCAAGGTGCCGCAGGTCGGCGTGACCGATAACTTCTTCGAACTCGGCGGAAATTCGATCCTTTGCCTCAAGATCGTGGCTCGACTCCGTCAGGACAAGACGTTCGGCATCGAGGTCAAACTACGCGATCTGCTGCAGAAGCCGACGATCCGCGCGCTGCTTGCCGATAGCAGCTCCGCGGTTTCGGCATCCGTGTCGGCGCCATCGGCGCTGCTGCCGTTGAACGCCGCGGTTCGCGGTGTTCAGCCCGTGTTCTGCGTGCATGGCGGGTTCGGCACCGTCTTCGATTATGGGGCGCTGGCGCGCCGTCTGGAGGGGCGCCGACAGGTGATCGGACTGCAGTCCAGAATGCTGGTCGACAGGGCGTGGCGCGAGCGTTCGCTTGACGCTATGGCCGCAGACTATGCGATGGAGATCAAGCAGGTGCAGCCGCATGGTTCGTACAGTCTGATCGGATGGTCTCTCGGTGGCCTTGTCGCCGCCCTCGTTGCCGCTGAGCTGGAACGCTCCGGTGAGCAGGTCGATTATCTTGCTTTGGTCGATAGTTTCGTGGTGCGTCAGCAAGCTGAATCGAGCGGGGAAGCGGCTGTTCACTGGGCTGATGAACTCGCAGGACTACTGTCGGCCGTGCTTCCGCGAACAGCGGTCTCTCACATCAACAAGCGTATCGAAATAGCCAAAAACGCGAGCCGGTCGGAAACCTCCGAGAACATCAGGGATCTGGTCGCACAGATTATGGCAGAGTCCAGCGGACTATCGGGCGGCGAGCTGCTGCTCGGTGAAGACGACCTCGCGAGCGCATTCTCTGTTGGGCGCTGCCTGAAAACTCTGACGCACAATGCTTTGCCTCCTCGCCGCCTCACGGCTACGCCACTGTGCTGGTGGACATCGAGCCGGTTGACACAGCGCGATCGGCTGAAAACACAACTGCCCAACGCCGCCGATCGTGGAGTCGCCGGAGATGACCATTTTGCTATCCTTAAGAATGAGCGCCTGCTGGACGAACTTTGTATGCTGCTAACGCCGCAGGCGGCATCAACCGCGTTGCCGGATCCGATCCCCGAACCAGCCGAATGAGCGCTGTCATGAATCTTCATCCGGACATCGAGGCGCTGCTCGAGATGGTACAGGCAGGCACCGAAAGTGGCGCGCGCACTCCATTTCCGCAACTGACGGCCGTGCAGGCGCGGGCCGATTTCGACGCATCCTCGCCGCTGCTCGATGTCGACCCGCCGGCGCTGGCTTGCGAGCGTCATCTTTCGCTGCCGATGCGTGACGGCGCGATGATCGGCGCGCGGCTCTATGCCCAGGAGGAGCCGAACAGCCGCAGTCCGATTCCTGTCCTTCTCTATATGCATGGCGGCGGCTTCGTCGTCGGAAGCCTCGATTCGCATCAGCCGCTGTGCCGCGGCCTTGCAGAAGACAGCGGCGCGGCAGTGCTGTCGATCGATTATCGGCTTGCCCCCGAGCACAAGTTTCCAACTGCCTTCGAGGATGCCGTTGATGCGCTGGCCTGGATCGGTCGCGAGGGTCCAGCGGCCGGACTGGATCCGGGTCGTGTGGCCGTCGGTGGCGACAGCGCCGGCGGGACGCTTGCCGCAGCGCTCGCCATTGAAGCCAAAAAAAATAGGAGCCTGCCGCGGCCGGTGCTGCAGGTTCTTGCCTATCCGGGGTTAAGTCCCTGGCAAACGTCTGAATCGTACGAGAGGTATGGTTCCGGCTACCTGCTGGAACGCAGCACTGTCGATTGGTTTTTTCGACAGTACCTGTGTAACGATAGTGACCGCGAGGATTGGCGTTTTGCGCCGCTTGCCGCACCCGATTTCGCAGGGCTGGCTCCGGCGTTTCTCTTGCTTGCCGAATTTGATCCCCTGGTAGACGAGGGACGCGATTACGCGGCAAAGCTCAGCGCCGCCGGTGTTCCCGTCGATCTCCGGATATATCGGGGAATGATTCATGAATTTCTCCGCATGGGAAACGTCGTGGCGGATGCTCTTCAGGCGCGAGCAGAGATCGGGCAAGCGCTGGCCTCTGCTTTTCGTATTGCAGCGAATGAGCGGCCTGATGTGGAAATGCTGCGCGAATGACGAGCATCGTTCACAATTTAGAATCCGTAGAAACTGCTGCGAAGTAAGCTCTGAAAGGATGGTCGTGCCATCATGTATTCGCATCATACCAGTTCGCTAAAGCTTTACTCCAGCGCGCGAAACTCATGAAGCATCTACGAAACGGCCTGACGGCACAAATCCTGTACCTGCTGCGTCCCTACTGGCCGATTGTACTTGGGGGCGTCGTCCTCGGCCTTGTGGGTGGCGGAAGCGTTGCGGGATTGCTCGCGGTCGTCAATCAGGGGCTCTATGCAACACAAGCCGATGTTGCAACGCTTGTCATCGCGTTTACGGCTCTGTGTCTCTTGATCCTGGTGGGCTCTATTGGCGCAGACATCAGCGCAAATTACGTTGGGCAGCGGATCATTGCTGGCCTTCGCAGCTCGCTTGCCGCAAAAATTTTAGCCGCTCCGATCGACCAGATCGAGATTTACCGGACGCACCGGCTGATCCCGGTACTGACGCACGACGTCGATACGATCAGCGATTTTGCTTTCTTCTTTTCGTCCTTCTTCGTGTCGCTCGTGATTACGCTGGGCTGCATGGTTTACCTGGCGGCATTATCCTGGCCTCTTTTTCTGATTACGGGAGCTGTCATTATCCTTGGCTCGCTAGCGCATGGGTACGCAAGGACGCGAGGTGTTCATGGGTTCGGCGTCGCGCGCGACGCCGAAGATCAGCTTCACAAGCACTATCGCGCAATAGCTGAAGGGGCAAAGGAATTGCGGTTGAACCGCATCCGCCGTCAGCGCGTATATGCCGATCAGATTCAGCGTACCGTTGACATGATCTGCAGGGTGCAGATCAAATCGATAAATCTTTTCGTGACCGCGCGATCGCTGGGCACGATGCTGTTTTTTGTCGTGATCGGCGTGGCGCTGACGCTGCGTCCCTTCCTCTGGCCCGATAGCCCTGCCGCGGTGTCCAGCGGCTTTGTTTTGGTGCTGCTCTACATGCGTGGCCCCATTGATCAGGTCATCGGTATTCTGCCGGCGCTCAGCCGGGCTCAGGTTGCGATACGCCGTATCGCCGAGCTTTCGGAGCAGTTCTCGACGCCTGAACACGATCTGCTGACTGCCCGTCCCGTCGGGCAACGGACGGACGCGATTGAATCAATCGATCTTCGGAAAGTAACGTATGCCTTTCGTGGTGTGCCGGGCAGAACTCCCTTTGTTCTTGGCCCGGTTGATCTGCATATCAGACGGGGGGATATCGTTTTCATCGTGGGCGAAAACGGAAGCGGAAAAACGACGCTCATAAAGCTGCTTCTTGGGCTCTACGCCCCGCACGGCGGCATGGTGCTTCGTGACGGCGTGGCCGTGTCGACCGAGACGCGAGACGATTATCGTCAACTCTTTACGACCATTTTCTCTGACTATTACCTGTTTGAGGATCTCATACAGGGCGACAACGTGGTTCCTGATATCGCGGAGCGATACCTGGAACGACTGGAAGTCTCGCACAAAGTCTCGGTTGAGAATGGCGCCTTTACGACAACTGATTTATCGACCGGGCAACGCAAGCGACTGGCTCTGATGAACGCGTGGCTCGAAGAACGGCCCGTCCTGGTATTTGATGAGTGGGCTGCGGATCAGGATCCGACCTTCCGGCATATCTTTTACACCGAGCTCCTGCCGGACCTGAAGCGTATTGGAAAGACCATCATCGTTATCTCACATGATGATCGCTATTTTGGAATGGCGGATCATCTCGTGCGGTTGCGAGAAGGAAAAATCGTCGCGAGCGAGGAGAAGCTTCACGACACGATCAAGGCTCCCTCAGTTCCAACCAACGCATCGCTTTAGAACATTCAGATTTGCGACGTACACAAGACAATCATAAGTCAATAAGTGTGCGTGTTCTGGGCGGATTGGCGGCGCTCAATCCCGATTTGAAACAAGGTGTCGGACTTTGTAGGGAATCTAATTGAGGTGCGATAGCATTCCTTGTCATCCGATACAGGAGTGATTTACATCGCGGTAGCAATGATAAGATGCGAGGGGCCGGATGAACAAGGCTTCACAATCCGGAGGTGGACCCTGCACATTCCTGGTCGGCCAGAATTCTTCGCTAACAGTTTTGCAGGCGGATGATCGTCTTCGTGTCATTTCTGACGACGTGACTGTGCTGGAGTTGCGGCTCGAACGAGAAGTCGATCATCTCCATGTGTTGTATGCGTCGGACGATCGGAGGCTCACCACGCGAGCAATGTCGGCCTCTGCCGAGGCGCTTTTCGCGTGGCGACCCAGTCTTGATCGACTGGTTTTGGATGTTGCGGGTCAGGATTCGATGGCGCGAGACCTGATCACCAATGGTGTTGCGATCATCGCGAAGGATCGACTCGTTCTGGTTCCTGAGATGGTGATGCAGAGGCGAGACAACTGGCTTGTTGACCCCGAGCGACCGCCACTGCCTCAGCTCCATGTCATGACGGACGGAAAATGGCATCCGCACCGCGCTCCAAAGCCAACCGGAAAAGTATACAGCCGTTTCATTCCATGGCTTTCGCAAGCTATCTCGTTTCAGGTCGCTGACATCGACAACGATCTTCACTTGTTGCACCGCTGGATGAATGATTCGCGGGTGGATGCGTTCTGGAACGAGGCTGGTGATCTAGAGAAGCACCGTCGTTATCTGACGGACAAGCTGGCCGATCCACACATGCTGCCTGTTATTGGCAGCTTCGGCGATGAGCCGTTCGGCTATTTCGAAATTTACTGGGCCAAGGAAAATCGTATCGCGCCGTTCTATGACGCCGACGACTATGACCGCGGCTGGCATGTCGTCGTCGGCAATGATGCGTTTCGCGGACGCCGCTATATCAGTGCGTGGTTGCCCTCGCTACTGCATTACATGTTTCTCGACGATTGCCGCACGCAGCGTATTGTAGGTGAGCCGGCAGCCGCGCATTCTCAGCAAATCCGAAATCTCGAACGATCGGGATTTGCGAAGATCAAGAATTTCGATTTTCCCCATAAGCGCGCGACGTTGGTTATGTTGCTGCGCGAGCGCTTTTTTGGCGACCGGCTCTGGCTTCCGGCGTCCGACAGTCCGGTAGTCAGTTCCTAAGCTACGAGCGGGAGTGGGCTCATGTCCCATCAATTTGCAATTGAACATGACGTCATCGGCGTCGGATTCGGACCGTCCAATCTCGCGCTTGCGATTGCTCTAGACGAGTGCGCGAGGCGGTCACGTCTGAAGTTCTCGCCTATGTTTGTGGAAAGGCAGCCACATTTCACCTGGCATGGCGGAATGTTGTTGCCGGGCAGCGACATGCAGATCTCCTTTCTCAAGGATCTTGTTTCGTTACGCGATCCGACCAGTCCCTTTACCTTTGTGAACTATCTGCACAAGACGGGTCGTCTGCTGGATTTCATCAACTGCCGAACGTTCTATCCAAGCCGATTGGAGTTTAACGAATATCTCAGATGGGTGGCCGCCAGGTTCAAGTCTCAGACGGCTTATGGAGAAACGATAGTTGCGGTCGAACCCGTGACGGCAGGTCAAACGGTGACATCCCTGCGGGTTTATTCACGGACGCTTGCCGGCGGAGAGACGATCCGCCTCACAAAGAACCTCGTGGTCGCGGTTGGAGGCAAGCCGTATATCCCGGAGGGGTTTGCCAAGGTCGCTGATGATCCCAGGTTGCTTCATTCCAGCCGTTACCTCGATCGGATCGAGCATGTCGGCCTGAGTGGTCGAGCAACGAGGGTGGCCGTTGTTGGCGGAGGACAGAGCGCGACCGAGGTTACGCTCGACCTTCATAACCGATTTTCGCACGCCCGCATCGATCTGATCTTTCGTGGTCACGCCTTGAAGCCCTCCGACAGCAGTCCGTTTGTCAATGAAATCTTTAATCCGAGTTTTACCGATTTCATTTACGCGCAGCCTCTCGAGAGACGAGAGGCGATCGTTCGTAATTTCCGGAACACAAACTATGCGGTCGTTGATTCCGATCTGCTCGATCAGCTATATCGGTTGCTCTACCAGCAGCGCGTCAGCGGTGATGTGAAAGTCGCCTTGCATCCGCGTAGCGAGATCGTGAATATAGATGCAGATTCCGCGGGAATCGAAATCGGTTTAGTCGACAAATTCGAAGGCGGAAGCTGTCGCTCGACCTACGATGCAGTCGTCCTGGCAACCGGATACGACAGGGAAACACCCCACGCATTTCTCGGCTCGATCCGCCGCTACGTTCGAGACGACATGCTGGATCGCCACTACAAGTTCGTCACCACCCCCGCATTCCGGCCGCAAATCCATCTTCAGGGATACGCTGAAGCTTCCCATGGCCTCAGCGATACCTTGCTTTCGGTTCTTGCCACGCGTTCGCAAGAGATTGCTGAGTCGTTGCTTTCCACAGTCTCCCAGCGTGAGCTCGTCGCTTCCGCTTAAGCTCCTTGTTCATCAGGTGCCAAGCAAAGGCAGCGCAGGAAGCACGTATTCTTTCCTCTGCAGGGAGCACGATTACCTCTTCCGGCGATGCTGTTGTTCGCTCTTGGAACGAGCCGGAGGGGCAGGGACCTGACGGCCGGTGAGAACGCGTCAGGGCGTCTCATTGAGGGATGCGTTAGGCGGAGCGATCACGCGCCACTGCTCAGTGGGTCCAAGTGCAGCCGGCGCGGAGAGCACGGCAGGAGATGAACCCGCGTCGACGATTAACGTCTTAGGCGAAATGGTAAAGCCAACCCCTGCAGCTTTGAGAACTGACTCCTTGATCGTCCAGTAGCGTAGAAAAAGGCGAGACTGAAGTGCATTCGGAGTTTTCGCCAATATCCGCCGTTCTTCCGACGCGAGGACGATCTCACTCATCTCGTTCATATCTCGAATGTCTCGCAGTGGCTCAATGTCTACCCCGACCGGCATATATGCCGCTGCAACAGCTACAGCGCCTCTCGCGTGGCTCATACTGAAATCAAGATGGGCGGGAGCATCCACGAGTACTGATTTACCAAGCTCGGATCGCTCAAATCGCAACTTGTCGGCTTCGCGTTCCGCAATGGCACTGAGCAGAAGCCGTGTGCCAGCATGCGCAGCGAGATAGCTCATCCGATCCTCGGCGTGAATAAAACGCGTCAGGTGATCGGCTTCCTCGTCGTCGAGAATCAACTTGGCATGGTTGACGTCAGGTGTCCCATGATCAGCGAAGGCGCCTTGGGCGTGATCCGTTGCTCCCATCCAAAGAACGATCTCACTGGCATTACGGAGCGCGGTAAGCTCTCGAAGGTAGGGACCGGGCAAGGAACGAACGCAGAGCGGATTGCACGAGGCTGCGCATTTGACCGCGATCGACCAGGCAAGTGTTTTTCCCGCAAGCCCTATTGAGATTGAACTTGCAAAGGGGACCGCCGCTTCCTTCACCGTCTCTGCTCATTCGTGATTGTCGGTTGGCCAGTGAGGCTTCGATCGGAACGTGAATTAGCACGCCGCCTGATCCGACAGCAAGGTCGGTGTGAAACGGTGCGCAGTTGTAACCGATCATATGCGCCATGGCCGCGCAAGGATCGCGTCTTTGAGGTATTTATTACGCATAGAGCCAATGCGCCCGCAGCCAAAAGCGAGGCGCTTAGGTGCGCCTCGTGTCCATGGCTCCAATGAAGATCGGGGATTTTCCCACTAGCTTCGCGCTACGTTGCTACGAAAAGCGCGTCGTCAATTCACAACGGTTTGTTCGAAGATTGTGCGGCTTGCCACCTATCCAAAAACAAACAGCTTGCCGCGTTGCAGGACTCGACGCTGTTCCGCGAGTACCGCACGCCGGCAAACATAGATAGAGTTTTCAAGGTAATCTATCGGATCTCAAACCCAGTCAGCTTGAATCATCCGATCAATCAGGTCGATCGTGTTCCAATTTGTCAAACAAGTTGCTCACCATCATCGCGACCTCTGTCCGGTTCCGAGCCTTGAGCTTGCGCATGATATGCCGGATATGGACCCTCACGGTGCTTTCGCACATGCCAAGTCGTATGCGATCTGCTTGTTCGCCCTGCCACGGCGCAATGCCTCGATCACCATGATCTGGCGCGCGGTGAAAAGTTGGCTTTCATCCTGACCCTGAAAAGACGACATCGCGCTGATCGGCACGAATGTGCCGCCCGTTTCCACCAGTCGCACCGCTTCCACTGCGATACCGAGGGGCATGCTCGTTGGAATATAGCCGCGCGCGCCGCTCTCGATCGCGCGCTTGATTCGTGAGCCGTCCTCGACATCCGACACGATGATCAATGGCGCGTCCATGGCGACGCGCGCGAGGCTTTCGACGTCGTCGGCATCATTTAACGCTTAATGAGATGGCCCGCCCCGGCTCTCCGGCTGCGATGATGCAGCTGAATATTTCGGCGTCAAGGAGCAACGGCTTCATTGCGACGTTGTCGCGACGCGAAGCGGCTCCAATCTGGGCGGGAGACTTGATGTGCGGACTCTCCCAGACGCATTGAAGAAAGCGACAGATCTTCATCAAGAAGGCAAGATCGATCAAGCAACACGCGCATATCGTCAGATTCTGGAGACCGATCCGCGAAACGAAAACACGCTCCACCGTTATGGTCATCTTCTTGCAGGCAAGAGCGATCACGTAGCGGCAAAACGTGTGTTCAAGCTTCTTACCCGGATGAGAACTGATACCTACGAGCCGTGGCTTTTGCTTGGGCAATCCTGCGAAGCCATGGGGCAGTATCTCGATGCCGCCAATGCGTATCGTGAGGTGATTCGGCTACAACCGGGCGTACCGGATATTTTCAGCAAGCTGGCGAACGTCTTGTTCAAGGCTGGACGTATTGAAGACGCGCGCAAAGCACTCATGACCAGTTACGGAGTCGGTGTTGCAGGCGGTGAGGGTGATGCGTCGTTCAGAGTTCACTGACTCATGGTGAATGATATCCACCTGTGTGCCGATGGATGCTACTGCGTGAACCAAACGTCACGTGCGTTCACACATGCTCAACAGAAATCATAAGCAAGATCATACAGTGCACGTGCTGTGCCTGGGCGACTTCCGCGAGACGGGTCCGACTGCATAACCCGGAACCGTCTCGCGCCTTGCCGTGCGGGAAGAGGGCCTATGGTCCTCTTGCCGGATCGGTGTGGAAGCCGACGCCGACCGCGCCCTTGCGGATCGGATAGTTGTGAGAGACCGGATCGAGCTGCGGGAACAGAGCATCAACCGCCGTCTCACGCTCCATCGGCGGAACAACAAAGCGTTCCTCGAAGGTCGGCATCGAGGTGAGCCGCCAGATCGCCTCGACCTCCGCCGCGGTGGTCTTGCCTTCGGCCAGCGCCCGCTGCACCTCCTCGTCCGGAATGTCCTTGACCTTCCTCGAACGCATGTAGACGCGCACCGCCACCAGCTTCTTGTAGACGCCGCGGATGATGTCCTCGTTGCCGCCCGCCAGCAAGCTCGCCATATAGCGGAGCGATACGCGTGATCGTTCGAGCGAGCTCATCAACGGTCCCAACCGCGCTTCGTGAGCAATGTTGTCGTACACGCCGTTCTCCACCTTGGCCAGAACCGGCCCCAGCGGCGGCACATAGAACAGCATCGGCAACGTGCGGAACTCCGGATGCAGCGGCAGCGCGATGCCCCACTTCTTGACGAACTGGTAGACCGGCGACTGTTGTGCCGCAGTGATCTTCGCACTGGGAATCCCGTTGGCCCTTGCAGCCGCGATGATCTCTGGATCAAACGGATCCTTGATGATGTTGCGCTGTGCCATCACCAGCTGATCCTGCGGCGACTTAGCCGTCTCTTCGATCGCGTCCGCATCGTAAAGCACGAGGCCGATATACCGGATGCGTCCCACGCAGGAGTGGAAGCACGCCGGCGGCTGGCCGCTCTCCAGACGCGGATAGCACAGGATGCACTTCTCGGCCTTACCCGTCGACCAGTTGAAGTAGGTCTTCTTGTACGGGCAACCCGAGACGCACATGCGCCAGGCGCGGCAGCGCTCCTGGCTCACCAGCACAACGCCGTCCTCGCCGCGCTTGTAGAGCGCGCCTTGCGGACACGCCGCAACGCAGCCCGGATTGAGGCAGTGATTGCAGATGCGCGGCAGATAAAAAAAGACCGTGCTGTTGATCTCGTTGATCTGACGCATCTCCTCATCGGAGGCGCCGTCAAGGTTCGGATCGTTGTTCGCGTAGACCTGCGAGCCGCCGAGGTCGTCGTCCCAGTTCGGTCCCGCCTCGATCGTGTCCATGTACTTGCCGGTCACCATCGAAATCGCCCGCGCAGTCGGCTGCTCGTCAGCCAAAGGTGCGCTGATCAGGTTCTGGTAATCGTAGGTCCAGGGCTCGAAATAATCGTCGAGCGTCGGCAGATAGGGGTTGTAGAAGATGTTGGTCAGCGTTCCCCACTTGCCCTGCAGCCGCAGCCGAAGGCTCTTCTGCCTCTGACCGTCAACCACCCAGCCGCCGCGATACTTGGTCTGGTCTTCCCAACGTGTCGGGTAACCCGTACCCGGCTTGGTCTCCACGTTGTTCCAGTACATGTACTCGGTGCCCTTGCGATCGGTCCAAATGTTCTTGCACGCGATGCTGCAGGTATGGCAACCGATGCACTTGTCCAAGTGAAAGACCATCGAAACTTGAGCTCGGATGTCCATGTCTGTACTCCTTCGGTCCTATGGCTCGTTCTCGTTGTCCCCCAGCGTTATCGGTTTGTATCGGTTTGTGCTTACTGGCTTTGGATCGTGCTTGTGGTTCTTATTCCGTGCTTACGCGTGTCTCGTCTTCGCGACTGCTAATGCGAAACTCCTAGTAGGCGTATCTCGTCGCGAGATGCGCCCTATTCCCGGCCCCTATGTTCCCGTATGGCCAGCAGGGCGACGGGCTTGCTCTTGCGTTGTTGTTGCCGCGCGAATAACGATTGCTTCGCTGCGGTCCCCTGCAATTCCTCGCTGCATGGATATCTTCGGGTCGCAGGCTCACCACGAAGACTTCGTCCGCGCCTCAGTCCGGCTACTTGACGTGGACTAAGCAGAAGACAGCTAAGCCGCAGACTTGACCTTGGTCTTCATGTCCGGCATCGCATTCGCGAACTTCTGCGGCGCCTCCACCACGGGCATGCTGTGGAAGCCTGCGTCGGGCAATTCCGATTCAAGATCAGGCTTGCGAGCAGTCGCACGCCGGAAGGCATACGCCAGCCCGGCCTGGAGACTGATAGCCGTGCTTCGGAGAGCGTCCCACAATGTCGCTACGCCTTGGTTTGGCACCAGAATCGACGCCACTCCGGACTCCCTCGGCGCTCGGTTCAAAACGAGACGTGTCACACGCGAGGGGACAGCAGATCTGGCGTGAGCGTGCTCATGGTCGCTATCGCTGCGCGGTGAGACAGCCGGCAGTTGCAGGACCGTTGCAGTTTGGCCGGCTATCAGGCGGTCGATCTTTACAATCTGCCCGTTGGGGAATTCCAGGGCGTCATGTTGAACGTACGGATCATCCAGGTCCACCTCGCGAAAGCTGGCGACCTGATATTTCACGCGGGCACTACCAAAAATTCGCACGCCCAAAATTTTGGGACTGAAGGCGCGATCATGTTCGACGGCAGCGTCAAAAGCGAGTTCAGTTCCCGGAAGTAGGCAGACTGCTACCTGAGGCGCGTCATCGTGAACAACAAGCTTGGTTCCGAGTTCGCCAACGGCGGCAAAGCCACGCGCCTTTGATCGCGCAAGCTCCATTGTAACCAGCTTGTCAGCTACTTGGGCAGGCCGCGATGAGACATGATGCAGGCTGTAATCGCACATGAAAGGCTCCTCAAATTCGCATCACACATTTGCGGCCTTAACATCGACGACACATTATAGTTCCTGCACTTTCTCGCGCAGTCACCATCAATGCCAATCAATTTTCCGGCATGGACCAAATCGATCCTAGGACGATGCGGATTGAAAGCGAAACGGGATTCTGCGGTCGGATATGACCCGGTTAATACCGTGCGGACGAACACCATCACTGGCAGATGCTGGAACCGACCGCGGGCCATGTTGCAGCGCACTTGCAGCGAACTGTACAGATCGTCCGGACGCGTCTCGGCCACGCGCAAAGGAGGAAACGGAAAAAACGTTCCTCGAGACCTGCCCTTCCGTCACGAGACTCGGGTACGTGTGACATCGCCCAAACGCGGCAAGCATTGGGCGATGCACAAGCAAGGAACTCCGTCGAGGCCGATTATGAAAGACCTCGCCCGGGTATACGGCGCGCTTGAAAGCGGAGATTATCCGTTCAATGGACGCTGGGGATTACAGTTGCTCTGCGACCTGATTGAGCAGCTTCTTGGCTTCTTGACGGGCCAGCTTTTCATATTGGAGAAAGTTGGTTCTTTCGCCGTTATCGAGAAGGACCTCAAGGTGCAGAGTCTGTCTGATGTCAGTGTCCTTGTCCACGACCTCGATTAACAGTCTGCCCCACAGCTTTCCCAAAGGGGCGTGATCGTCCAAGGCAAACTTCGTGTCGTCCAGCTTGATCGGCATCCCAGTCCTCATCTTAATTTGAAGGCTCAAATAATAGGTCTCGAGGACCCTCCGAATAGCTCGGTACCGTGCTGTGATGCAACTGGGGAATCCGGGTTGCGAGGATAACCTGAATATGCGATGGGCAGGATAGTCCGTCCGCCGCCGTTTTGTGGTGCGCCTTGCGGTGGCTTTAAGCCCTCCCGCCTTCCGTGTTGACTTGCAAGACCGGCTTGATCGCCGGCTGCCCCATATCCAGATCAGGTGTAATGTGTGTGGTGGCCGATGATACCAGCCAATGTTTCGAATCCGAAGTTTGCTACGGAAGGCTGTGCCGTGAGGCGAGTTTCGGATTTGAAAGGATGCGCACCCCGGATAGAGTTTCGGGACGATACCAGGAGTAGCAGGGAGAAGGACGGGTATGACGGTTTCCACGGAACGCGCGGTCCTTGCCGGCGGCTGCTTCTGGGGTATGCAGGCTTTGTTGCGGCGGTATCCCGGCGTGATTTCGACCCGGGTTGGCTACACTGGTGGCGACGTGCCGAATGCCACATATCGCAACCACGGCGATCATGCCGAGGCTATCGAAATAAACTTCGATCCGAAAGCGATCAGCTATCGGCAGCTGCTGGAGTTCTTTTTCCAGATTCATGATCCCAGCACGGAGGATCGTCAGGGTTACGATCAGGGCGCGAGCTACCGTTCGGCCATCTTCTACACGAGCGACGAGCAGAAGCGGATCGCGGAAGAAACCATCGCCGATGTCGATGCGTCCGGTCTTTGGCCTGGCTATGTTGTCACCGAGGTTGAGCCGGCCGGACCGTTCTGGGAAGCCGAGGCCGAGCATCAGGATTATCTGGAGCGTTTTCCGAACGGCTACACCTGCCATTTCATCCGGCCGAACTGGAAGCTGCCGCACAGGCAGGAGACCGGTCAGGCTATGGCCGGCGGAGACCGCCGAGGGTGAAAACGTCCGGTTTGCGGCGGGTCTCATGCGGCGGTGGCGTCCAGCGCCACGAGCCGCTCGGCTTCGGCAAGATCGTCGGTGGTATTGATATTGAAGAACGGATCGAACGGCGCGGTCGGCCATGAAACCGCGGCAAGCCGGTAGCGTGCGGTCCAGCGATCGACCTTTCTGACGCCTTCGGATATCAGCGCCTGACGCAGTTCGTCGCGCAGCCTCACATTCCACAGTCCGATCACCGGATGCGCCCGCTCGTCCGAAACGGCGACCGCAAGTTCGGCATCTTGTTCGCCCCGCGCGTCATGCAGCCGGGCCACCAGATCGCGTGGCAGGAACGGGCAATCGCCCGGTGTGCTCACGATCCATTGGATGCCCGATCGCTGCTCCGCTGCCCAGTCGAGAGCGGCAAGGATTCCGGCAAGCGGCCCGGGAAAATCCGCCACGCTATCGGCGACCACTGGCAGGCCGAACGCCGCAAACCGAGCGGGATTACCATTGGCGTTAAGGATGAGACCGCAGCATTGGGGTGCTAGTCGCGTGATGACGCGGTTCAGGATGGTCTGTCCGCCGATTTCGCGCATCGGCTTGTCGCCGCCCCCGATGCGCCGCGCAAGCCCGCCGGCGAGAATGACAGCGGGAGTCGGCGGAAAATCTAAGGGAGAGGCTGCGTCGGTACTGGTCATGGGGCATCCGGTGCACATGACAATAGGACGTGATTAGCCGGAAAACATCCCCCGAAACGGAACAGGATTGGAGCCAATGTAAGACGGACGTGCATTCCCCTGGTTGACGGTCGCATCGGGATTCGCCATGTTTGTCCCATGCTGATATCAAAACTCGATCTGACCGGGCTGAAGTGCCCGATGCCAGCGCTCAAGACCCGTAAGGCGTTGAAATCGTTGACGCCGGGCGAACGGCTGGAGGTGCATTGCACCGACCCGCTGTCGGTGATCGATATTCCGAACCTGATCCGGGAGACCGGCGATTCCGTGGAAATCACCGAACGCGCGGAAAGACGGATCGTTTTCCTCATCAAAAAAGCGGGAGCGTCCTCCTCGCTGGAGGACCGCTTCGGATCGTTGTCGCTGCGGTCCTTGTGCCCCTATACTAAGTAACGGCCATTCGGCCGCCCAGCCGACGGGCCAGACGGTTCGGCCCGCGACGAACATTGGCAAAGATCTATTGGCGCCCGTCGCTCCCGCGTACGCGGCGGATCATCTGTTCGACATGCGGGATTGGCGTTTCCGGCTGAATGCCGTGGCCGAGGTTGAAAATCAGCCGGCCAGCGGCAAAATTCGTCAGCACGTCATCGACCGCGCGATCGAGCGCCGCACCACCGGCGATCAGCACCAACGGATCGAGATTGCCCTGAACGGCGACGCGGCTCTGGACCTTGTCCCGGATCAATGACGGCTCTGCGGCCCAGTCGATGCTGACAGCGTCGACGCCGGTCGTCTCGATATAGGATGGCAATAGAGCGCCGGCGCCGCGGGGAAAGCCGATAATCTTTGCGTCCGGAACTTGCTTGCGTACCCCTGCGACAATGCGTTTGGTGGGTTCGATCGACCACCGCGCGAATTCGCGCGGCGGCAGCACCCCCGCCCAGGTGTCGAAAATTTGCAGCGCATCCGCGCCGGCCTTGAGCTGGCCGAGCAGATAATGGATCGAGTTATCGACGATAGCATCGATGATTTTTGCGAAGACGTCGGGGTGGCGATAGGCCATCATCCGCGCCGGCGCCTGATCGGACGTGCCCTGTCCGGCGACCATGTAGGTCGCGACCGTCCACGGTGCGCCACAGAAACCGATCAGCGCTGTTTTTGAATCGAGCTCGCGCTTGACGCGCCGCATCGCCTCGAACACCGGCTCGAGTTTCGTCATGTCGGCTTCGTGCGAAAGCGTTGCGACCTTGTCCGGCGTATCCAGCGGATCGAGGCGTGGGCCTTCGCCCACCTCGAAGCGCACCGAACGCCCGAGCGCGTAGGGAATGACGAGAATGTCGGAGAAGATGATCGCCGCGTCGAATGCGAAGCGCCGGATTGGCTGCAACGTCACTTCGGCCGCGAATTCCGGCGTGAAGCAAAGATCGAGAAAGCCGCCGGCTTTGGCGCGCAGCTCGCGATATTCCGGCAGGTAGCGGCCCGCCTGCCGCATCATCCAGATCGGCGGCACGGCCTGACGGCGGCCCGAAAGCACTTCGAGAAATGGCTTGATGGTCGAATTCTGGTCCAAGGCGTGTTCCGTGAGTGGGTTGTGTTTCCGGGGTCTGATACACGACCGGCAGGGTCTTGGCCACGGCAGCCGCAACCCTTCGGCTTGCGGCGATCTCAGCCATGCAGTTTCGTAGCCGTCTCGGCGATCATCCTGCCTTGATAGCGCGCGCCTGCGAGTTCGTTCGCGCTCGGCTGGCGGCTGCCATCGCCGTCCGCGATGGTGGTCGCGCCGTAGGGCGCGCCACCAGTAACCTCCTTGACGCCCATCTGGCCTGCGAAGCCGTAATTGAGACCCACGATCGTCATGCCGAAGTGCAGAAGATTGGTGATGATCGAAAACAGCGTGGTTTCCTGGCCGCCATGCTGGGTCGCGCTCGACGAGAATGCGCCGCCGACCTTGCCGTGCAACGCGCCCTTGGCCCACAGGCCGCCAGCCTGATCGAGAAAGCTCGCCATCTGCGATGACATCCGTCCGAACCGCGTACCGGTGCCGACGACAATCGCGTCATAATTGATGAGGTCATCGATCCTCGCCAGCGGCGCGGCCTGATCGAGCTTGAAGTGTTTTGCCTTCGCAATGGCTTCGGGCACGAGTTCGGGCACCCGCTTGACATCGACGGTGGCTCCAGCCTCCCGGGCACCGTCCGCGACGGCGTTTGCCATCGCCTCGATATGCCCATAGGCGGAATAGTAAAGAACGAGAACTTTTGCCATTTCGGGTCTCCGCGTTTGAGGGAAGATGCGCGGCGATCAAGCCGCGCATCCGCGTTCGCTGCGTTGGGTGGACGGCTTCAAGCCGCGTCGACCAGCACCACCTCGGAATCCTCTAGCGCGGTGATGTTCACGGTCGCTTCGTCGCGAATGGCGGCGCCATCGCGGGCGTTGACGCGCACACCGTTGACGTCGACGGCGCCCACCGCAGGGACGAGATACAGATTGCGTGTTCTGTCCGCAGGATAGCTTGTGCTCTCACCGGCCTTCAGCGTGGTGGCGAGCACGCGCGCATCGGCGCGGATCGGCAGCGCGTCGCTGTCGGCCTTAAATCCGCTAGCGAGCGTGACCAAGCTGCCTGAGCGATCGCCTTTCGGAAAAGGCTTTGCACCCCAGGCGGGCTCGCCGCCATCCTTCGTTGGCTCGATCCAGATCTGGAACAGCGTGGTTCTCACCGGCTCCAGATTGTATTCGGAGTGCCGCACGCCGGAGCCCGCACTCATCACCTGCACGTCGCCCGCTTCGGTGCGGCCCCGGTTGCCCATGCTGTCCTGATGGGTGATCGCACCTTCGCGAACGTAAGTGATGATCTCCATGTTGGCGTGGGGATGGGGCGGAAATCCGCTGTTCGGCTCGATCTCGTCGTCGTTCCATACGCGCAGGCTGCCGTGCCCCACGTTCTTGGGATCATAGTAGCTGGCGAACGAGAAGTGGTGCTTGGCCTTCAGCCAGCCGTGATCGGCGCCGCCGAGTTTGTTGAAGGGTCTGAGTTCGATCATGAGCTGTCCTTTCCAATTATCCGTGTGACCATCGGGCCTTGCGGCTCCCATTGTCGCGCTGCCGACCGGCCTTGCTCGAGGATTGGAGTATGCTTTCCGGATGAGTATATAAATAGAAACTACTGAAACTCATTGTTTCTAAAAAATACCCATGGTGGGCAGGGCGGTGTGATGGCGAGACTTCCGGATTTCGAGGCGCTGGCGATCTTCGCCAAGGTTGTCGAGCTGCGGTCCTTCGCTGGTGCGGCGGCCGATCTGGGCCTGTCGAAAGCGACGGTTTCCAAGGCCGTCAGTCGGCTTGAAGAGCGGCTCGGCGCCCGCCTTTTCAACAGGACATCGCGCCGTCTGGCGCTGACGGATGCCGGCAAGAATCTGTCGGAACGCGCCGCGCGGCTGCTCGCAGATGGTGAAGCGGCCGAGAGCGAGGCGCTGGCACGATCAACAGTGCCGCGCGGTCTGGTGCGATTGGCGGTGCCCATGACGTTCGGCGTCAAAGTGATCGCACCGCTGCTGCCTGGCTTCCTTGAGATGTATCCCGAGGTTTCGGTGGATCTTCATTTCAGCGACGCGATGGTCGATCTGATCGGGGAGGGGTTCGACTTGGGCGTGCGGATTGCCAGCTTGCCCGATTCGTCACTGCTAGCGCGGCGGCTCTGTCCGATGCCGCGTCATACCGTTGCGTCGCCGGCCTATCTCAAGGCGCACGGCAGGCCGACGCATCCGATGCATCTCGCTCAGCATCGCTGCTTCGGCTACGCCTATCTGTCGACGCCCGGAATCTGGCGCCACGTCAATGCGCGCGGCGAAGAGGCAACCGTGCGGCCATCCGGTCAACTGCGCGTCAATAACGGCGAGGCGTTGCTGCCTGCAGTCATCGCCGGACTCGGAATCGCCGACCTGCCGGAATTCATTGTCGGCGATGCCATTGCCGCGAAGAAGGTCGAAGTCCTTCTGAAGGACTGGAAGCAGGTGGAGGGGGCGGTTCATCTGGTGATGCCGCCGGGCGGGCCGCGGCCGGCGCGTGTCGATGTGTTGGTCGATTATCTTGCCGATCAACTCGCCCGTCCAAAACGACGCAAGGGAAGTGCGTCTCGTCGCGCGACATAACATAGCGGAGAGTGCTGTGCAGCGACCGAGCGCAAGACGCATTCGACAAAGTCACGCTACCCCCATTTTATCGCCTGAAACGAACCTTTCTGTCGCCTCAAAGGTTTGAGGAGGTCTCGGCGTGTGAAGCATTGGACGAGGTGACACATGCTCAGGCACGGAGTTGTCCTGTTTTCCGGAATTCTGGCGGGCTGCATCGCGGCCGCTGCGCACGCGGAAGAATATCGCGGCACGTTCGCTCAAAGGATGGCCTGCACGCCGGACGTCTTCAAGTTATGCCGCAGCGAGATTCCCGACGTTGGCCGTATTGTCGCCTGCCTGCGGCAGAATCAATCTCAGCTCGCTGGGCCGTGCCGCGCGGTGTTCGAGTCCAATGCCGAGGCGACCGGCGATGATATCGCGGCAAGAGCAACTGGAGGTGTGGTGAAGGCAGGCAGTCACCAATAGTTACTGGCCGTGCTGACAGACGCCGACCATACGCGCCACTTCAGGCCACGGGAACGAAGGCCGGACGTTGACGACTGTTGCGTGCGAATTTCCGGGTGGTCATCGGCTTGCCGAACAGAAAACCCTGGATGAAATCGACGCCGATGCCGTGCATCGCCAGGAAATCGTCGCGGGTCTCGACGCCCTCAGCCACCGTCTTGACGCCATGGCTCTTGGCCAGGTCGACGATCTGGCGGCAGACAGAACGCTTGAGCCGCGCGGAAGAGCTGCCGTCCACGAATTTACGATCGAGCTTGATCTCAGCGAATGGAAATTCGTTCAGCGCGGCCAGTGCCGGCCATTCCGTGCCAACATCATCGATCGACAGGCCAATGTTGTGAAACCGCAGCCGATGCGCAGCCTCTACCGCTAGCGGTAAATTCTGCACGACTTCGCTGCCATCAACCTCCACGGTCAGGCCGTCGAAGGCCGGATGATTCGGGAACTGCATGCGCAGGACTTCGACGGCATTGGCGTCCGTGAAGAAGGCAAGGGGCAGGTTGATGGAGATATGGATGCTCCCCGACTTGGCGACGAGATAGCGCCAGTCCTGGAAAACCCGGCCAATGACGAAGTCGGACAGCGCGCGGAAGTGTGGATCATCCGCATCGGGAATGAAATGGCTTGGCGGCACGATCCCCCAGTTCGGGTGGCGCATCCGGATCAGTGCTTCAGCGCCGCCCAGCGAAAGGCTTCGCGCGTTGATCTTGGGTTGATACCAGAGTTCGAGCCAGCCGGCGCCGAGCGCCTCGGCCACATCGACCGGTGGTGATGGGGGTTCGGCCGGCACCAGGGCGGCGACCCGTGCGTGCAGGTCCTTGTCGCTGAAAGGCGTCGGCAGGACTGGCAGCAGGTCGAGCGCCAAATTTTTTCCGAGCTCGCAGGCTGCCTTGACGGCAGGCGCATCCGGCCGGCCGATCAGCAGCACACTTGCGGCGCAGGCACGCACCGCGAGCAGGTTCAAGATGTCCGAAACCGCCAGGCCGTTCATCGAGAAGCTGATGACAATGGCGTCGGGGAAATCAGAACGTAACGAAGTATCGAGGTCGTCCAGCGTTGCGCAGGCATGCGGAATGAAACCCTGTTCTTCGAGGGCTTCGCTGAGCAGGGATCGCACGTGATGCTTGCTTTCGACAATGCAGGCGCGGGGTTTCATCCTTCGCTTGCCGAAAGGCGTTTCCGCGATTTGGCTGTCCTGCTTGGCTGTGTCGGTCATATTTGAGCCCCCCTCGCTGGCGGCCAAAGTGAGACTTTGTGTATGGCCGCACGAGGGATCGTTCCGGCTATGCACCGGAGAATGTCCGCGCATCGTTAACCTTGATAAAGCAATTCAAGATTGAATCGACGGGAACCTGCTGCTGCGAAGGTGTTGGTGGACTCAAGTCATGTTTCGCAGGAAGGCCGCCACCGCGATCGCCAATGCGGCGATTGCCGCCGCGGCGAAAATCAGTTGCCAAAGGCGCTGCCGCCTCGTTTTGTCCCGGTCCTGGAATGCCAGCCAGTCCCGGACAAATTCCGGCGGGATATCGTATACGACCGCCGGCCTCCTACTTCGATGTATTTCATGATCGGCGAACATGGTCCTGACCGTGGACACTCCCAGCCACTCCAGTTCGCAATGCCACTGCCAAGCGCGCTCGCCGTTAGTCCATCTGTTTTCAAAGGGAAGTCGGTGCGATTTCATAACGGACCTCCAAACATGTGTCCGTCGCCATCTGGCTCTCGCGATGTTCCTTGTCTTCGCTACGGCCATCGGCGCGCGCTTGAAGATGTTACTGCCGAGAAAGTTCTCCGTCCAATCTGTTTTTGCGGCTGCTTGGCTACCCCGTCTCGCACACGCCTAGCTTACGCTTGTGTGGGGGCCTGACATGAAAATAGGATCAGGACGCTGGAAATTCACATGCAGGTGGTTGTTTGGATTGACAGTCCCCGGCACGATGGCCTAGAACCGCGCGTCCCGAGCGGTTTGTCCGCGAGCCTTGCGTTTGCTGTTTTCGGCCTTCGTACACGGACTTTGAAAGATCAGGAACGTTTCCATGAAGGTCCGTAATTCATTGAAATCCCTACGCTCCCGTCATCGCGACAACCGTCTGGTTCGTCGCAAGGGCAGGGTTTACGTGATCAACAAGACACAACGGCGTTTCAAGGCTCGTCAGGGTTGATTCACACACATTCCGTTACGGCACGTCGTCCGTAAGTCGTTATCACAGCTCGTTGATGCCCCGGCTTTGCCGGGGTTTATTGTGTCTATAGCGTCCTACGTTGGGGAAAACATCTCGATCGTCCTCACGCCTGGCTTGATCGCGAAGAAGGTCGAGCCCTTCAGCATGACGCCGGAGTGGGATCGATCCGTGGATCGGGGAACCGCTGTAGTGTAGGCTTGACAAGCTCACGCGATTTCCGGAGCTTGTGAATGCAACAGAGAATCTCCGCGATCGGTTGTGTCCTAACGATGCTTGTCCTCGCTGGGGCTCTGGTGCCGGCCGACGCGTCCGCTCAAGCCCCACCGCGCAGCTCTCCGCAGGCCACGCCGCCTGAGGCCACTCGGCCAAGCGATCTGCCGCGGCCGCCATCGAGGCTGCCGAAAAGCCCGAAAGAAACGGCTCGCGGGCTCGATTTCCTGCTGGGAGCTCTCAAGGCCGCGCCGGACCAGGAGAGCGCCAGACATGTGGAAGCCCAAATCCTGGCGCTGTGGAGTCAGTCTTCAAGCGACACGACGTTGCTTTTGATGCAACGCGTGAAAACGGCGACGGACGCCAAACAACTCGACGTCGCGCTCAAGCTGCTCGACGCGGTTCTGAAGCTGCATCCCGAGTATATTGAGGGATGGTGCCGGCGTGCGACCCTGCACTACATGCGCAACGACTATCAGCGTGCGCTTGAGGATATCGAGCAGGTACTGAGCCGCGAGCCGCGCCACTTCGGAGCGCTTGCAGGTCTCGGTGTGGTCATGCAAGAGCGCGGTGACGACAAGCGCGCGCTTGACGCCTTCCGGAAGGCGCTCGCGATCAATCCCTATCTCGAGAGAGTGCAGGAACTGGTCAAGAGCCTGACTGAGAAGGTCGAAGGGCGCGATATCTGATCGCCGGGGCGGAAACCCGGGGCGTTTCGCTACGCTCCAGCGCCGGATTTAAACCAAGATCGTCATTGACGATCGCCCGATCGCCCGATCGCCCGATCGACTAACAGTGCAAGTATGAAGGGCAGCGGTGAGGAAGGCCACTAATGCAGCGTATTGCCTTCGCGGACTGCCGCATAAAGCCGTTGCAGTTCATCCTCAAGTTTCTCGTTAATCATCAGGAGCGCCATCAGCGCGCCGCGCATGTCGCCGTCGCATGACGCCACGATCTCATCTATAACGGCTTCGCCTGCCTCAAAACTCATCTGATTCCACTCCGGTTGAAGTCGTCCCACTTTCCACCAAGAACGTGAATAATTTCTGCAGGCCGATTCGCGTTCCTGTGGATTATGAGGATAAGGGACGAGGTCGAGGTAAGCCGTTTCAATCCTGGCCGATCACGCCAGAATACAAAATCCGGGCACGCGTCCTAAAATTGCAACTGTAGATACTCTACGCGACGCTCCTGCAAGTCCGGAGGTCGACCAAGCCCGGAGGTCGACAGCTTACCGCGCCCGCGCCCTCACAGCATTCCAAGCGCGTGCATATAGGTTTCCAGGATTGTTTCCTGCTCCTGACGCTCGTTGGCGTCCTGCTTGCGCATTCTCACGATCGTTCGTAGCGCCTTGACGTCATATCCGTTGCCCTTGGCCTCGGCGTAGACGTCGCGAATGTCGTCGGAAATGGTCTTTTTTTCTTCTTCCAGCCGCTCGATGCGCTCGATGATGGCCCTGAGCTGGTCCTTCGCGAATCTGGTCGCGGGTTCTTCCGTGGCGGCGACAGCGATGGCCATCCTGTTACTCCTGATATGAACGATGACTGCTATGAAAGGTGACGTTGGGACTGTGAGCTCGGATACGCCGGTCACCTGTCACATTTGAATGAAACTCGACACTCCCGAGCGGCGTGCTCGGCGTCAAGGCGACATCGCGCTCATCCACAGCGACCCACAGGCCGCTCGCCAACGAATCAGTGACTGCCCGGGTTCTTCTTCATCGCTGCGAGTTGCTCCGGTGTTGCCTCGCCCTGATGTTTTGCCTTCCAGGTCTCGTAGGGCATGCCGTACACCGCCTCACGGCTTTCGTCCTTGGTCATGACAGCGCCATTTGCGTCAGCGGCGTCCTTGAGCCAGTTTGACAGGCAGTTACGGCAGAAACCGGCCAGATTCATCAATTCGATATTCTGAACGTCACTACGGGACTGTAGATGCTTGACCAGCCGACGGAATACCGCAGCTTCCAGTTCGGTTCTCGTTCTGTCATCAATGGTCATGCACTGATCTCGCCATAGCCTGTCTGAGTTGAATTGAGCGTGTCACGGGTTTTACCATATCGCGGCGCAAATAGGAGTTCATAGGCCGGAAAATGAGCACCTTGACGTGAAAAGCCAGCTCAAACCGTTGACAGGCGCGGCAGGTCACGCGAAATCACGGCGAAACGATTTGCCCGGCTAATGACCACATCAGACCACCCCCTCTTTCCCACGTTCTCGCCGCGCGCGAGTATCGCGGGCTTCTTGCCTGCCCTCGGCATCCTCGTCGTCTGTCTGTGGTCGGCGCCCGCAGCTGCAGACTTTCGGCTCTGCAATAATACCTCCAGCCGCGTCGGCATCGCCCTTGGCTACAAGGACGCGGATGGCTGGACCACCGAGGGCTGGTGGAATGTTTCATCGCATGCTTGCGAGACGCTGCTGCGAGGCACGCTCATCGCACGTTATTATTATATTTATGCTCTAGATTACGACCACGGCGGCGAATGGTCGGGACAGGCTTTCATGTGCTCGCGCGATAAAGAATTCACAATCAAAGGCACCGACAATTGTCTCGCCAGAGGCTTCGACCGTACCGGCTTCTTCGAGATAGATACCGGAGATCAGCGTGCGTGGACCGTACAATTGACGGAGTCCGGCGAACATGGGCCACAGCGCGTGCCTGGGTTGCCACAAGGTGAAATGCCGGGCGCGCCCGATTCCACGGGCGGAACGTCTCCGGGCGCGTCGGGACTGACGCCAGGCGCATTGCCCGGACGCAAGCCATGAGACGCTTACGCCGGATCAAGATACTCGCCACCCTTGGGCCTGCCTCATCCGAGAGCACGATGGTGCGCCGCCTGTTCGAGGCTGGAGCGGACGTTTTCCGCATCAACATGAGCCACACCACGCATGACAAGATGCGCGAGCTGGTGGCCACGATCCGCAACGTCGAAGGCAGCTACGGTCGTCCGATCGGTATTCTGGTCGATCTTCAGGGACCCAAGCTCCGGCTCGGCTCATTCGCGGACGGCCCGATCCAGTTGAGCAACGGCGAAACCTTCGTTCTGGATTCCGACAGCAGTCCCGGAGACAGAACCCGGGTTCATCTGCCGCATCCCGAAATCCTGGCGGCGCTGCGACCCGGTCACACCTTGCTGCTCGACGACGGCAAGGTCCGCCTGATCGCCGAGGAAACTTCGCCCGAGCGCGCAGTGACACGCGTCGTCGTCGGCGGCAGGATGTCCGACCGAAAGGGAGTGAGCCTGCCCGATACCGATTTGCCGGTGTCGGCGATGACCCCCAAGGACCGCTCCGATCTCGATGCGGCGCTGGAAGCTGGCGTTGACTGGATTGCATTGTCCTTCGTGCAGCGAGCAGACGATGTTGCCGAAGCCAAGAAGGTGATCCGCGGCCGTGCGTCAGTGATGGCCAAGATCGAAAAACCGCAAGCGATCGACCGGCTGCCTGAAATCATCGAAATGGCTGATGCGTTGATGGTCGCGCGCGGCGACCTCGGCGTCGAATTGCCGCTCGAGCAGGTTCCCAGCCTGCAAAAGCAGATGACGCGGATGGCGCGCCGTGCCGGCAAGCCAGTGGTGATCGCGACGCAGATGCTGGAATCGATGATCCTGTCGCCGGTGCCCACCCGCGCCGAAGTCTCCGACGTCGCCACGGCGGTTTACGAAGGCGCTGATGCCATCATGCTGTCCGCCGAGTCCGCGGCCGGAAAATATCCCATCGAAGCCATCGCGACCATGAACCGGATCGGCGAAGAGGTGGAACGCGACCCGATCTATCGGGGCGTGCTCAACGCGCAGCGCCCCGAGCCGGAGCCTACCGTTGGCGATGCCATCGCTGACGCCGCCCGGCAGATCGCAGAGACGCTCGATCTCTCCGCGATCATATGCTGGACCAGTTCGGGCTCGACAGCGCTGCGTATGGCGCGCGAGCGCCCGAAGCCGCCGGTGGTCGCAATTACCCCGAACCTTGCGACGGGGCGTAAGCTGGCCGTGGCGTGGGGCGTACATTGCGTGGTGGCGGAAGACGCTCACGACCAAGAAGACATGGTCGACCGGGCTGGCTCTATCGCTTTCCGCGACGGATTCGCCAAGGCAGGCCAGCGCATCATCATCGTGGCCGGCGTGCCGCTCGGCACGCCGGGCGCGACGAACATGGTCCGTATCGCCTTCGTCGGTCCGAACGGCGAAACGGGTGTTTAGAGCATGATTGCCTCACGTTGAGGCAGATCCTGCGTTGACGAAGTAGTTGGCGCTGGGGTGGCGGTCAGCAAGGTGACAACGTGCGCTTCCATGTGGCTTCGACGATTGGTTCAGCTGCTTTTCGGAGCGATGGGCTCAGCCTACCAAAGACCTGCTCGACCGGATTGGGAACGGGACTGTAGGGCGGCAGGAAGAACAGCCTGGGGCTGGCCGCTCGGATCGCGCGGCCTTATGGCATTTCCGCTATGACTGTAGAGGTTGACGACGATGTCGCCGAGCTTAAGCGTAGCCCCAAACAGAGGTGCGTGCGAGGGATCTAGGGTTGCGCGCTGTCATTTCCGGACAAGTTTGAGCCGCGGGCCTAGCGTTGCGAGGCCGCTCGCACCACGAGCGCGGTCGTGGTCAACTTGGCAACGGCCGATCCGGTAAATCGGTCGCAGACCAGACCCATCTGCGAATCGTCTGAGAAAGCCATTGCGATCATTCGGTCCGGCTTATCAAAATAGACCTGCATCAAAGTCATGTCCTGCTCGCCCATGACCGTCGCCAACATTGTGCGGCTCGCGCTCGGGGCAAGGATCATCGCACGCATCCATGCGTCGCTGTCGCGTGCAGTCGCCCGTGCTAAACGGCGGGATATCGATACGCTGGACTTTTGGCCTTGAACGCTTTTGGCCACGACGGTCGTCACGCTGTCCACCGCCATCGGGTTACGCGCGGGGAGGGTCGCTGGCCGGATGGGCGGGATCGATGCCGTCGCCGCGACTATTCGCGCGCGGCGGACGTCATTCTCTGACGCATAGGCCAGCGCTTGTAAGGCATCAGAGACATTGTCGGTCGGCTGCTGGTCGGCTGCGGAGACCGCCTGCCGCGCGCTGACGGCGGCTAAAACCTGCTTTGGCGTGACCTGCTTCGAGGCCGACGGAATTTCATCCCAGAACCCGCGGGAATTGATGATGTCGGCGGGGGTCTGAGGTTTGCCGTCCGCCGCATGTTTGGCGGGCGGCGGCGCCGGAATTAACTGTACGTCGGCGGAGGCTAATTTGAAGGCCCCGGGTTTCGGCCGCGGCACCGGGACTGCTGAGGCTGTGGGTGCCGCGGAGGCGATTGGCTGATCTGGTTCCGCCGCCGGGGTGCCGTCAGATTCGTCATCTTCGTCGGCCGACTTGCCGCGGAACAGCGCCATCAGGAAATTCGATGGCTTGCTGTTCGCGGTACCCCCTTCACCCGCCTGCCGGCGCTTTTCGATGTCAGCCATCGCCATCTGATAGCCCGGTAGGGGATTGCCGTCCGAGGGAACGTGTACGGTGCGGCCGTTCGGGAAGACACGCACTAGCTGATCGTGGGTCATGCGCGGCCAGTGTCGCACATGTCCGGTATCGAGATGAACGAATGGCGAACCAGATTTGGGATAGAACCCGACGCCGCCGCGCTGGAGGCGCAGTCCGGCGAACCGGATTTTTTCGAGCGACACGCCGGGAACGAAGAAGTCCATCGCGTGCCCCAGCATGTGCTGGCTGAATCGCGCGACGCCGCTGTCCTTGGAGCGGCGGCGAAGCATGGCGTTGGTGCCCGGAGAGCGGTAGGCCGAGACGATGTTGATCGGCTGCCTGGCGTCGACGTCGCGATAGACCTCCCAGAGGATATCGAAGAGATGGCGATCCATGGTGGTCTGCTCCTGGCTGCGCCAGTCGCGGAGAAAGTGATTGAGCTGTTTCAGGGCGCCTTCGTCATAGCGGCCGTCGCGCTTGAAGGTGATGGTCAGGTCTTCGTTGGAATGGGTGTGATGAAAGGACAGCGTGCGCGTTTCATTCAGCGCCGTGGCATCATGCACCGATCCAGCACCTGCAAGCAAAAGAAGCGACGACAGGCCGATGCGGAAGCCCGTCCGTGAAATCGACAACGATTTCAAGCCGCGTGCAAAACCAGAAAGCACGTATGAGCCCACCCGGAAGACGATCAAGTCGGAAAGCCCTTCCACGAAAACCCCATGTGAAAGGGCCTAAGCCAAGTCGTAGGGCAGGACGGTTAACGCCGATTTACCTTACCCTTCCTGCTCTAAAGATTAATTAGCTCGCTGACTGTGGCAAAAAAGAGCCATGTCATCGAGAAGGGGTGGATAGTGGTTAACGTTAAAAGGGCGCCATCAGGTGATGACGCCCTTGTTTTTAATCAAGTAATCCGCTTTCGAGGGCTCGCGAAAGGCGAGTTAGCGCCCGTATATCCGCCGGCGACGGTCGTCCATCTGCGGAGGCGGGGTCTGGACACCGAACAGCCGCTCGAAGAACGATGGGCCGCTGTTGTCGAAACCACCACCAAACCCGCGGTTTTCATTGAAGGCCACGCCTTGCTGCGGAATATTCCCCCTGGGACGGGAATAACTCGGCTGGGCATGAGCGATGACCGTTTCGAGATCGCGCCCATTGGAGTTTTGAAGCAGTGCCAGAATCTTGGCATCTCGGCCGTAGACATCTGCGCGAAGTTGCAGTTTGCCGGCATGGTCCACAAACGCGGTCTGATAGGTGATGTGCACCGGAATCGGAGTCGGGAACTTGATGTCAAACTCGTTCCGGCCATACATACTCCGGACTTTTTCCGGCGTGTAATGCTCTTGCGGAAGGGCGATGTTGAGTAACGTAGCGGCGTATTGGTCGGGGTTCTGAACCCGCATGCAGCCGTGGCTGAAGGCGCGCGTTTCTTTTGCAAACAGGTGTTTGTCCGGCGTATCGTGCTGGTACACCAGAAACTTGTTTGGAAAATTGAAGCGGATGCGGCCTAGCGCATTGCGTTCGCCTGGCGGCTGCGAAATGTGAATTCCGCCGCTGCGATCACGCTCCAGCTTGAGACCCATGCGCTCCAGCACGGTTGGATCCTGCTGCAAGGCGGGAAGGTATTCCTTGTAGATGATCGAAGGCGGCACGTTCCATGTCGGGTTGACGGTGATGTACTTCATCGTCTCCGTCAGAAGGGGCGTGGCATGGACTCCCGGCTTGCCCACGACGACGCGGGTGGTCCAGATCGGCGCACCATGCTGCATCACCATGAGCGAATAATCCGGGATATTCAGGATGGCATAGGCGTCGCCCAGCGATGGAACTCCAAGCTCGCGCGGTAACCAGCGCCAGCGCTCCATGTTGACGATGATGTTGTCGATCTGGCGATCCCGTTTCGGGCTGTTGATAGCCTTGACCGTCCGCTCGTCAAGCACGCCAGTCGCCTTGAGATCAGCATTCGCCTGAAATTTTCGGACGGCGGCCGCAACCTTCGCGTCATAATGCGTGTCATTGGCGTTTTCGGTCACGCCGAGTTTCGCGCGCAGTATTGGCACGCGGGGATCTTCCATCACCACGGCGGGGTGCTTCTTGCCACGCTCCGGCGTGTATTTAAGTGCAGGGCCGTCCGCGATCCGTGTGACAGGGCCATTGCCCACGCCACGCAACTCGGCCAGTTTCTGTTTCAACTCATGATAAAGCTTATGCGGTGGGTTGTAGCTGTCGAGCGCTGCGGAGGAATCCTTGGCGGTGGTGACGTTCGTCAAAACCTGCTCGGGATCGACAGGGTGCTCGGGATACTGGATATCAGCGCTGACCTGCGACCAGTGCATTCGGCCGCTCTGGGCCTGACGGGCGTAGTCCATCATGCTCGCGGTCAGCTTAAGGTCGGCTTCTGCCAGCTGGTCGGGCGATGACGCCGCAGTAAAGTTGGGCACCGGATAATCGGCAGGATTGAGGCCGTCGGCCGCAGCGTCCCTGAGACGCGCAATCACACCCTTAGCCTGCGCATTCAGTGTGCCGCCCTCGGTCCATAGTGGCGCATAGCTCCGCGCCGTGTAGAATTTCTCGATAGCTGCCCGCTCGGCCTTGCGGTCAAAGAATTTTGTCGCCTCCGTATCGAGCAATGCGTGCAGCTTTTCGGCTGCCGGCTGATCCGCAGGCGGGACATTGTTCGCGGCCTTCACTGGTTCGCTCGGCTGATCGGTGACCATCGCGGCGCCGGTCTCCGCGTGAGGCGGCGTGGCCGCGGGGGTGATCGTCGCGGTGGCGTCCTTCTTCGGCTCATCCTTCGTCGCTTCGTTCGTCTTGATGCCGTCTGACGGAGCCGCAGTGACATCGTCCGGTTTGGCGGCAGTAGTCTTGGGCTCATCAAGCTTCGTTTCTGTGGTCTCGGGGTTTGGGCCCGGCTGGACGCTCGAGGGCTTCGCATCGGAAGACGCGGTTACGTTCGCAGTTGTGTCAGAGTGCGAGGTGGCCGTGTCGGCTGCCGTTGAATCGGCAGGCTTCGGATCGGTTGCGCGCGTCTCGGTCTTTTGATCGCCGGGCTTCGACTCGCGGACCACCGGTGGTGCAGGCTGCACATCATCCGCCTTGAAATCGGCTACTGTGGGCGGCGGAACGTTGGCTGGCTCTGGCGTTGGAATCGCTGCGTCGATTGCGAGCTCGGAGGCGCTCTTTTTTGCGACATCCACCTGGGTAAATGCGGCCGAGGTCGAAACTGCTAAAAAGGTGGCTGCAAGCACTGTCAGGATCCGATCGAATCCTGTCCGGTTAGTCGGGTAGTCTCGCATTACTCGCACCCTCGGGTGAAACTGTCCCCACGGAACAATCTGGTGAATTTTTGTCCTGTGTCCGTCGAGGCTTTGTTTGGCCTTCACGACACCCGGATGCTGCTACTCGCACGCCTGATTCGGGCAGCCAACGCCGCAAACCGCGATTCACGGCAAACTGACCTCAAAAAAACATCCTTGGCAACGCGATGTGTTGTTTTGACGCGTATTTTCCGTTGGTCTGTCACTACGCCGCAACGGTTCAGTTGCCCGCGCGCACTCTCGCGTGATCAGGTTCGAATGCGCGCGCCGAACTTACCTAAAACGCACTTGAGCTCGTTACTGTTCCTCTTCGGCGACGATGCCATTTTTCGCAGCGATGTCATCGAGCTTGCGGTAAAGCGTGGATCGTCCGATTTTCAATCGGCGCGCCACTTCGGACATTTGTCCGCGGTAATGCGAGATTGCGAAGCGAATAATGTCGGCTTCCAACTCCTCGAGTGGGCGTACTTCGCCGTCTTGAGTGAACAATGGCAGGCTGCCGGGATCTGGCGTAGGCGCAAGGGGTATGTCGTTACCGTTTACGACGTTCGATGCTGTTCGCGGCGAAACCGGCTCCATGATCAGCGGCTCGCCAGCTTCGGCGTACGTATCCGGGTGAATGTCCGTAGCGGGTTGCAAACCGGTTGACGGAAAATCCGACAGGCCAAGATGCGGGCCCTCGCTCATGACGACCGCGCGGTAAACAGCGTTTTCGAGTTGGCGGATGTTGCCGGGCCAGTTGAGCTGCGACAGCCCCGCCATCGCCTCGCCGCTGATGCCGTTGATCGTTCGGTGTTCCTCGGCGCAGAAGCGCGCCAGAAAGTGCCGCAGCAGGTTCGGGATATCGTCGCGCCGCATCCGAAGCGGAGGGATCGTCAGCGGCAGCACGTGCAGGCGATAGAACAGGTCTTCCCTGAACTGTCCGGCCTTGACGCGATCCAGCAGCCGCCGATTGGTGGCCGAGATAATGCGGACATCGACCTTGACCGGTTTGCGGCCGCCGACCGCTTCGACCGCGCCTTCCTGCAGCGCGCGCAATAGTTTTACTTGCGCGGCTAACGGCAACTCGCTCACTTCATCGAGAAACAGCGTGCCGCCGGAAGCCTCGACGAATTTGCCGGTGTGGCGCTCGGTCGCGCCGGTGAATGATCCCTTTTCGTGACCGAACAGGATCGACTCCACGAGGTTGTCTGGGATCGCGCCGCAGTTCACCGCGACAAACGGCTTGGCGCTGCGGTCACTGGTGCCGTGGATGGCGCGTGCGAATAGCTCCTTACCGACACCGGATTCGCCTTCGATCAGCACCGGGATCGACGAGCCTGCTGCCTTTTTCGCGGCCTTCATCACGTTGGCCATGGTCTCGCTGCGGGTGATGATGTCGGCGAAGGTGAGACGGCCTTCACGGCTGTGACGGACGCGCTGCAATTCGTTCTTCAGTGCGCTGGCGTTGAGCGCATTGCGCAAGCTGACCTGAAGACGCTCGATGCCGACCGGCTTTACGACGAAGTCATGTGCGCCGGCACGCATGGCCGAAACCACATTGTCGATGCCCCCATGTGCGGTCTGGACAATGACGGGGATGGCGAGGCCGGCCTCGCGGATTTCCGCGAGCACGCCCATGCCGTCGAGGCCGGGCATCACGAGGTCGAGGACAAGAGCATCGACCACCGGTCCGTCGCTCGCCGTCATTACGGCGACGGCGGCGTCGCCGCTTTCGACCACCATCGTTTCATAGCCGCACCGCCGCACCATGTTCTCGACGAGACGACGCTGCACCGCGTCATCGTCGGCGATCAAAATCGTGGCAGTCATGGCATTCCCCGCGCACTACAACTATTTGTACCGAATCGAGGCACACTGGCGGACGGTGATTAATTCGCTCTTAAGGTTTGCCGCCGTGCCATCATGATGGCGTAACTGCTCTCCCGTTGATCGGTATTCATAGAGAAAGTCTGGATCGATAATGGCTGCGCGTACTTCCTCCGCCTCACGCAAATCCGCTACTGCTCGTAAACCCGCTTCCCACCGCAAGCCGGCCAAAAAAGCGGTTGCCGTGAAATCGGGAGGTCTGCCGGAATGGAATCTCGCGGATCTCTATTTCGGGATTGATGCGCCAGAGGTCGCGCGCGATCTCGACAGGATCGATGCTGAATGCAAGGCGTTCGAGGCAGACTACAAGGGCAAGCTCGCGACGGAAACGTCGAGCCCTGAAGGCGGTGTATGGCTTGCGGGAGCCGTGCGACGCTATGAGGCGATTGACGATCTCGCGGGCCGGCTCGGTTCCTTCGCAGGCTTGATACACGCCGGCGACAGCGTCGATCCCGCGATCTCGAAATTCTATGGCGACGTCTCGGAGCGTCTGACGGCTGCGTCGCTGCATCTGCTATTTTTCTCGCTGGAGCTCAACCGTATCGACGACGAAGTGATCGAGCGCGCCATGCAGGCGCCGGAGCTCGGGCATTATCGCCCCTGGATCGAGGATAGTCGCAAAGACAAGCCGTACCAGCTTGAGGATCGGCTCGAGCAGCTCTTTCATGAGAAGTCGCAGACCGGCTACTCGGCATGGAACAGGTTATTCGACCAGACGATTGCAGGGTTACGATTCAAGATCGGGAACAAGGAGTTCGCGATCGAACCGACGCTGAACCTGTTGCAGGATCGCTCGCCGGAGAAGCGGAAAGCGGCCGCTCAGGCGCTGGCGAAGACGTTCAAGACCAACGAGCGAACCTTCGCGCTCATCACCAACACGCTCTCCAAGGATAAGGACATTTCCGACCGCTGGCGCGGCTTTCACGACGTTGCCGATTCGCGCCACCTGAACAACCGCGTCGAGCGCGAGGTGGTGGATGCGCTGGTGGCCTCGGTGCGCGCGGCCTATCCGCGGTTGTCGCATCGCTATTATGCGTTGAAGGCGCGTTGGTTCAAAAAGAAGAAGCTCGCCCATTGGGACCGCAACGCGCCGCTGCCGTTCGCCGCCACCGGTGTTATCCCCTGGACCGATGCGCGCAAGATGGTTTTGACCGCCTATGGCGAATTTTCGCCAGAGATGGCCGGCATTGCCGAGCGATTCTTTACCGACCGGTGGATCGACGCGCCTGTGCGCCCCGGCAAGGCGCCGGGAGCGTTTTCGCATCCGACCACGCCGTCGGCGCATCCCTACGTGCTGATGAACTACCAGGGCAAGCCGCGCGATGTGATGACGCTGGCGCATGAGTTGGGGCACGGCGTGCATCAGGTACTGGCTGCGAAGAACGGCGCGCTGATGGCGCCGACGCCGCTGACGCTTGCGGAAACCGCGTCAGTCTTTGGCGAGATGCTGACCTTCAAGCGCCTGCTGTCGCAGACCAAGAACGCGAAGCAACGGCAGGCGCTGCTCGCCGGCAAGGTCGAGGACATGATCAACACCGTGGTGCGCCAGATCGCGTTCTACAACTTTGAGCGCGCGGTTCATACCGAGCGTAAGAGCGGCGAACTCACCGCAGAGCGCATCGGTCAGCTCTGGCTTGGCGTACAGGGCGAGAGCCTCGGTCCCGCGATCGAAATCAAGCCGGGGTACGAGACCTTCTGGATGTACGTTCCTCACTTCATTCATTCGCCGTTCTATGTCTATGCCTACGCGTTCGGCGATTGCCTCGTTAACTCGCTCTATGCAGTGTATGAACACGCGTCCGATGGTTTCGCCGAGCGCTATCTGGCGATGCTCGCAGCCGGCGGCACCAAGCACTATTCCGAACTGCTGAGGCCGTTCGGGCTCGACGCCAGGGATCCACAATTTTGGGATGGCGGATTATCGGTGATAGCCGGCATGATCGATGAGCTTGAGAGGATGGGATAGGTCGGCCCATCGGCCGCTGCGCTGCGCGGCAAAATGGCGCAGCCTTGTCTCAGAAGCCGGTACCGAGCTGAATTACAATCGCAGCGTGTATTTTCTGGCGGGAAGTGGATTCTTTAGGGCGCGAACGACCCACCGCGACAGATGCGTAAGGCAACCGGAAGGGAGGTCTGGTTCCGGACAGGCGGGGTGCTGCCCCTTTATCCGTTGAAATCATCAGGCGAAGGGCGGGCCGTAAGCCAGGAAAACTTGGCTTCCGGCGAGTTCGAGGGGCCGGATTTGTAGATTTTATACATAAAGGTGCGATGACTTCGCCAAGGTGACCGCCGCACCGTTGCTCTGTCCCTCTGATTGCGCTAATTCCTCCATCGCAAGATCAACCCTGGCTGGAGACTTGACGTGTCAGATCATAACGAAATCGTTTACTCGACGGCGGACGGCATGGATTACCCGGCGCACGAGGGAACATATAAGGCTTTCATCAAGATTGGGACGATCGGCACCGCGGCCGTGATCACCATTGTCTCGTTGATGGCGATTTTCCTCACCTGATTGTCCGGTCGACCTTTCTGACCGTTCTGGATTTCCATTGCTAGCAACGTGGCTGGTGCTTTAGTCGTGCGTGGCCGTTGGCTGCGGGGGGCATCATGAAGATTGCGATTGCGAAGGAAATCGATGAGTCGGAGCCGCGGGTTGCCGCGTCACCCGATACAGTGAAGAAGTTCAAGGCGCTCGGCGCGGATGTCGCAATCGAGCCGGGCGCCGGAACTAAATCGGGTGTGCCGGATTCGGACTTCACCGCCGCGGGAGCGGTGGTAAGTACCGATGCCGTGAAAGATGCCGACCTTATTGTTAAGGTGAGGCGGCCCGAGGCATCCGAGCTGGCGCGCTACAAGCGTGGCGCTCTGGTGATCGCGATCATGGATCCCTACGGCAACGAGGCTGCACTAAAAAAGATCGCGGACGCCGGCGTGTCGGCTTTCGCAATGGAGCTGATGCCGCGTATCACACGCGCCCAGGTGATGGATGTGCTGTCCAGCCAGGCAAATCTGGCCGGCTATCGGGCCGTCATCGAGGCCGCCGAGGCGTTCGGCCGCGCATTTCCAATGATGATGACGGCCGCCGGCACCGTGCCTGCTGCGAAGGTATTCGTCATGGGCGTCGGCGTTGCTGGCCTTCAGGCGATCGCCACCGCGCGCCGTCTCGGCGCCGTGGTCACCGCGACCGACGTGCGTCCCGCCACCAAGGAGCAAGTGGAAAGCCTCGGCGCCAAATTTCTCGCCGTAGAGGACGAGGAGTTCAAGAACGCGCAGACCGCTGGCGGCTATGCCAAGGAAATGTCGAAAGAGTATCAGGCTAAGCAGGCGGCGCTAACCACTGAACATATCAAGAAGCAGGACATCATCATCACGACGGCGTTGATTCCCGGACGCCCGGCGCCGAGACTCGTGACCGCGGAGATGGTGCGCTCGATGAAGCCGGGCTCGGTGCTGGTCGATCTCGCGGTTGAGCGCGGCGGTAACATTGAGGGCGTCCAGGCGGGTAAGGTCGTCGATCTCAATGGTGTAAAGATCATCGGCTTTACCAACGTCGCTGGCCGCGTCGCCGCCTCGGCGTCCAGCCTGTACGCCCGCAACCTGTTTTCGTTCATAGAGACGCTGGTCGACAGGACGACCAAGGCGCTTGCGGTGAACTGGGACGACGAACTGGTCAAGGCCACCGCGCTGACCCGGAATGGCGCGATCATTCATCCGAACTTCCAGCCGAAAAGCGCATGATGATCATGAGCCCAGCCGGTCAGCGGATTGTTCCGGAGAACACGACGTGCGCGTTCATTTCCGGGTTTGCCATTCACGCATCTCGCACGCTCGGAAACGACGAATAGGAATGCCTCCATGGAACATGTCGTGCAGGCCGTCGATCCCTTTGTTTTTCGGCTGTCGATTTTCGTTCTAGCCGTATTCGTCGGCTATTTCGTGGTGTGGTCGGTGACGCCGGCGCTGCATACTCCGCTGATGTCGGTCACCAATGCGATCTCGTCGGTGATCGTGGTTGGCGCGCTGCTCGCCGTCGGCGTCGGCATGATTTCAGAAGGCTCGGGCTGGGCGCGGGCCTTCGGTTTCGTCGCTCTGGTTTTTGCCTGCGTGAATATCTTCGGCGGCTTTCTCGTCACCCAGCGAATGCTGGCGATGTACAAGAAGAAGCAGAAGTAGGCCGATCCGCGATGGGACGATTGTCGGCAAGCGAAGTCGTGATGATCGGGCGTGCGCTTGAAGCGCGTCTTCGTGCGGATGACCAGAATGTCCGCGTTCTATTGATAAGAAAAAGCCGGGATGCCCGACGCAAGACGGGGCATGACGGAATGCCCGGGAGATAGCAGACGCCATGAACGCCAATCTCTCCGCGCTTCTTTATCTCGTCGCCGGCGTTTTGTTCATCCTGTCGCTGCGGGGGTTGTCCAGTCCGGCGTCTAGTCGGAAAGGCAATTTTCTCGGCATGACCGGCATGGCGATCGCGGTTGCGACCACGCTCGCTGCGCATCCGCCCGCCGACGCCGTGGCTTGGGTGCTGGTGATCCTCGGTGTTGCGATCGGCGGCAGCATCGGCGCGGTGATCGCGCGCCGGGTGCCGATGACGTCGATGCCGGAACTAGTCGCGGCGTTCCACTCGCTGGTCGGCATGGCGGCGGTGCTGGTGGCCGCCGGCGCGTTCTATGCGCCCGAGGCTTTCGGAATCGGCACACCCGGCAACATCCATGCGCAGAGTCTGATCGAGATGTCGCTCGGCGTTGCCATCGGCGCATTGACATTCACCGGCTCGGTGATCGCGTTCTTGAAACTGTCGGGCCGCATGAGCGGCGCTCCGATTATCCTGCCGGCACGTCACATCATCAACATCGTGCTCGGACTCGCGCTGGCGTTCTTCATCGTCGGGCTGGTGATGTCCGGCAGCGCGCTCGATTTCTGGCTGATCGTGATTCTGGCGCTTCTGCTCGGCGCGCTCTTGATCATCCCAATCGGCGGCGCTGACATGCCGGTCGTGATTTCGATGCTGAACTCGTATTCCGGCTGGGCTGCGGCCGGCATCGGCTTCACGCTCGGTAACTCGGCGCTGATCATCACGGGCGCGCTGGTCGGCTCCTCTGGCGCGATCCTGTCCTACATCATGTGCCACGCCATGAACCGGTCGTTCATCTCGGTGATCCTGGGTGGCTTCGGCGGTGAGGCGGCGGCGGCCGGTGGCGGCAGCGGTGAACAGAAGCCAGCCAAGCTCGGCTCGGCGGATGACGCCGCCTTCATCATGAAGAACGCACAGAAGGTCATCATCGTGCCCGGCTACGGCATGGCGGTGGCGCAGGCGCAGCACGCGCTGCGCGAGATGGGCGACAACCTCAAGAAGGAGGGTGTCGAGGTGAAGTACGCGATTCATCCGGTGGCCGGCCGGATGCCCGGCCACATGAACGTGCTGCTGGCCGAGGCCAACGTGCCTTACGACGAGGTGTTCGAGCTCGAGGACATCAATTCGGAATTCGCGCAGGCCGACGTGGCCTTCGTCATCGGCGCCAACGACGTGACCAACCCCGCGGCGGAGGAGGACAAGTCTTCGCCGATCTATGGCATGCCGGTGTTGCAGGTCTGGAAAGCTGGCACGGTGATGTTCATCAAGCGCTCGCTGGCATCGGGCTATGCCGGCATCGATAATCCACTGTTCTATCGGGACAACACCATGATGCTGCTTGGCGACGCCAAGAAGATGACGGAGAATATCGTCAAGGGAATGTAATTCGGCGGTATTCAACAGTGGAGGCCGGTATGGCGGATGACAAGGCGAAGCGCGGCGGAAGTGACGGTCGCTTGATCGCGTTGGGTGAGGCCTACGAGGTTCGTTACTGGTCCGGAAAATTCAAAGTCACGCCGTTAAAGCTGAAGGCCGCAGTTAAGGCTGTCGGCCGCTCCGCCAAAACAGTCGAAGCCTACCTCAAGCTGCAAAAACGTGCGACGAACGACCGGGCACTGATTGCGCTGACCCAATCCTATGAAGTCAGCTACTGGTCGAAGAAGTTCAAGGTGACGCCGGCACGGCTTCGCGCCGCGGTTGGGGAGGTCGGACGCTCCGCGAAGAAAGTCGGTGCCTTTCTCGCTGCCAAGAAGACCGTCAGAAAGAAAACTGCCGGCAAAAAGAAGACAGCTGCGAAGAAGGTAAAGGTGAAGAAAGCAAAAAAGAGCGCCAGTAAGCGCGCCAGATAACTTTCCAAATGCCGCTGCCGGCGTGGATTTTACCGCGCTGGTGGTTTCGCTTTCGTGCTTGGGTCCGGCCGGGTTACGACTTCACCGTCGCTCCTGAACACCCTGATCCCTCGCAACAGGTCGGCAAATCGCCGGATCAAGCAACACGAAATGGTGAAGAAACGCCACTTGCCTCCGATCCGTCGCGATTGATCCCTTAATCGGCCCAAAAACTCTCCCACAGACAGCGCGGGAGAAGCCGATCATGCTGAAATATTTTGTTGAAAAAATATTGCCTTCCATCATTGCGACGGTGGCAGCCGCCTACATTGTGAACCGTTACATCGCCGTCAAGCCGGATACGCCGGCTGCTGCGGCGTCGGCCGCGATTTCCGACAAAGCGGGCGACACCGATTCCGAGGCCAAGGTCCGGGCGGGAGATATTTCCGGGAAAGAAAGCGCCACGGCGCCTGACGAGAAGGTGCAGCCCGAGAAGATTCCATCCGAGGCTGCCGCAGCGAAACCTGCCGAGAAGCGGGCGGCGAGTTTGCCGGCCGACACGAAAAAGCACCAAGCGCCGCAGCGCGAGAAGGCTGCCAAGGTCAGGTCGATGACGGCCGCTCCGGCACAAGCGGCTTCGGCCGCGGATGCCAACGATCTTGCGCGGGCCGCGATCGATCGGCTGCGCAACCCGACCGAGGCGTCCTTGGAGGTCGACGCGGTGCGTTCTCGATCAGAGGGGCCTCCTCGAGCGCAGCAGGATGCCGATCGTCAGTCGGTCGCGCCTTCGCGACTCCAAGAGGTCACGCATACACCTCAGGCGGCGGAGTCGCTTCCATCAGCGATCCAAGCGTCTACGCCCAAAGTGGAAACAAGCAGGTTTGATCCGGCCGGAGCTGGGGAGGGGACGCCTTTCGACCAGGCCGACCGTACGCGGCTGCCGGTTCCCCCTGAAAATATCCCGCAAGCATCTCGGCCGTTCGATCTTAAGGCCAACGAGCCCGCGCCGGCGACGCGGGCTCAGGCTGTCGCCGACGATATGCTTTCGGCCGCGAAAGCGGTCGTCGAGACGGTACTGCCGCGGTAGTCACAGAAATCCATCAGCATGCAGCAATAACAACGCGGGCCTAAAGCCCGCGCTGAATTCAATATCGAACTTGTAGTAATTGTTCAGCGCGGTCCACGAGGGCCAGCGGCTGGACCGCCCCGGCCGACCCCGGGTCCGGCGCCAAAAACCGGCTTCGGTTTCATGGGCAGCAGACCTTCGCGCTGCATCTTCTTGCGTGCGAGCTTGCGGGCGCGGCGCACGGCCTCGGCCTTTTCGCGAGCCTTCTTTTCCGAGGGCTTTTCGTAATGGCCGCGGAGCTTCATTTCGCGGAAAATTCCCTCACGCTGCATCTTCTTCTTCAGCGCCTTGAGGGCTTGATCGACATTGTTATCGCGAACGAGAACCTGCACGCGGCATCCTCTTTTCAACTACGGTGAGAATTTTTCAGACAGCGAAGGGCCGACAAAGGCCAAGCCCTCAGCGTCAAGGGCGCCGATGTATCAGATCAAGGCGCGGATGTCCACCATAGGCGATCGTTGGGCGCGGGGGAAAAAGCCAAAAATTCAGGTGGAATTCCCCCAAAGAACGACCATTGGGGTTTTAGGAAGCCTCATATCGGGCTTCTATGGAACCTGAATCCGGGTGGTGTGATCCCCCGCAACCGAGGAGGGCGTGTCATGGATGTCAGGAAATACGTGGCCGAACTAATTGGCACTTTCTGGCTGACGTTTATGGGATGCGGCAGCGCGGTCATCGCGGCCGCGTTTCCGCAAGTCGGCATCGGGCTGCTGGGCGTGGCTTTTTCTTTCGGTCTGAGCGTTGTCACCATGGCCTACGCGATCGGACATATTTCAGGCTGTCATCTCAATCCAGCGGTCACAGTGGGTTTGGCCGCCGGTGGCCGGTTTCCGGCAGGGCAGGTGGTGCCGTACGTTATTGCGCAGGTGATCGGGGCGGTCGCTGGCGCGGCGCTGCTCTATGTGATCGCCAGCGGTGCGACAGGATTCGACGTAACCAAAGGTTTCGCATCGAATGGCTACGGCGAGCACTCGCCCGGTCACTATAACCTCATGGTTTGCTTTATCACCGAGGTGACAATGACGGCCATGTTCCTGTTCGTCATCATGGGATCGACCCACGGCAAGGCTCCGGCGGGTTTCGCACCGCTGGCGATCGGACTTGCGCTGGTGATGATTCACCTTGTGAGCATTCCCGTGACCAACACGTCGGTGAATCCGGCGCGTAGCACCGGTCCCGCACTGTTCGTCGGCGGCTGGGCTCTGGAGCAGCTCTGGCTGTTCTGGGTAGCACCGCTGATCGGCGGCATCATCGGCGGCGTGGTCTATCGCGGGCTGAGCACTGAGCCGGAAGGCGTCGTCGCGGGAAAGTAGCGGGTTATTCCTGAGCGTCATTGCCGGGCTTGGCCCGGCAATCCTCTCCCCCGGTTAAGATTCGTCTCCGGGCATGATGAGCGTTTCGGCGTAAGCACCGTGTCAGTCGCGGCCCTTCACCTCTGTCACATGCCCCATCTTGCGACCGGGGAGCGGGGGGCCCTTGCCGTAGATGTGAACGGCGGTGCCGGGCACGGTGAGCCACCGCCCGTAATCGAGGACGTCCTTGCCGATCAGGTTTGTCATGACGGCGCTACCCTGCCGGACTGGCTTGCCGAGCGGCCAGCCGGCGACTGCGCGAATATGCTGCTCGAATTGCGAGACCGAGGCGCCATCGAGCGTCCAATGACCGGAGTTGTGGACTCGTGGTGCGACCTCGTTGACGAGCAGCATTGGCCCGCTCGCGCCGGGTACCACAAACATTTCCACGGCCAGCACACCGATATAATCAAGGGCAACAGCAATTTTCTCTGCCGTGTCGCGAGCCTGCACGGCGAGCGCATCAGGAATCGCGGCCGGCGCGCGCGAATATTTCAAGATGTGATCGTGGTGCTCGTTCTCGGTCACGTCGAAACATTCGACACGCCCATCGACACCGCGCGCGGCGATTACGGAAATCTCACGCTCGAACGGCACGAAGGTCTCGACGATTGCGGACTTGGTGCCGAGATCGTCCCACACCTGATCAAGATCGTCGCCTGCGCGAATGATGGCCTGTCCTTTGCCATCGTATCCGAAGCGACGGGTCTTGATCACGGCGGGAAGGCCGATGACGTCGATTGCTTCGCGAAGCCTCTGCGCCGACGCCACGTCGGCATAGGCGGTAGTACCGATCCCAAGACCCGCGACAAATTTCTTTTCAAGCAAACGGTCCTGCACCGTTTCCAGGATACGATGATCGGGCAGCACCGGCCGGCGTGCGGCGAGGATCATCGCGGTGGCCGCCGGGACGTTCTCGAATTCATAGGTGATCACGTCAACATCGGCTGCGAACAATTCCAGTGCCTCGACGTCGGCGTATTCTGCGCAGGTGGCGTTCTGTACAACGTCGAACGCCGGGGAGTCCGGGTCCGGCGAGAATACCTGACACTTCAGGCCGAGGCGTGCTGCCGCCAAGACCAGCATCCGGCCGAGCTGACCGCCGCCGAGAATTCCGATGGTGCCTCCCGGTTTGAGCGTCGGCCGCCGAGAACCAATCACGCTGTTTCCTCCGGGCGCTCGGCTACTGCATCCGTCTGCCGCTTGCGCCAGGCGGCAAGGCGGCCAGCGAGCGATGGGTCATTGAGCGCCAGCACACTTGCCGCCAGCAGCGCCGCATTGATGGCGCCGGCCTTGCCGATCGCGAGCGTTCCCACTGGAACGCCGGCCGGCATCTGCACCATGGAATAGAGCGAGTCGACCCCGGCAAGCGCCCTGGACTCGACGGGCACGCCAAGCACCGGAAGTTCCGTCAGCGATGCCGCCATGCCGGGCAGGTGTGCCGCGCCGCCTGCGCCCGCGATGATGACTTTGAACCCCTCGGCCTTGGCGCCTCTGGCGAATGTAAACAGTCTTTCAGGCGTGCGGTGCGCGGAGACGATCCGGCTTTCACTGGTGATGCCGAGCGCGGCCAGCGTTTCCGCAGCGTGGCGCATGGTCTCCCAATCCGACTGGCTTCCCATGATGATGGCGACAACGGCGGTCATTTATCTATTTGTTTGTTCGGGAATCCAGAAATCGATCCGAATTATAGGAAGGCGTCTTGACGAGGCAAGCAGCTGGGAATGAACTATCCTTTCTTGGTGAACGGCGGCAAGCCTTGCGACGATGAAAAAGACACCTAAAGCGGCTCGGTCCCCGACCGTCAAGCGGAAGGCTAGTCATCGCAAGGCAGCGTCTGCCGCGCAGCTGGCAGCGCTCGGACCCAAGCGTCAAACGGCAAAACCTGACCTGGCGGCAGATACTAGGGCGGCCGTCCGCCGCCTCAAATCCCGGCTCGCGGCGGCCCAGGCGCGGATCGCGGATCTCGAGGCCTCTGCGGATACCGATCATCTTTTGGGCGTTCTCAATCGCCGCGGCTTCGAACGCGAGCTGCACCGCTCGGTAGCCTACATCCGACGTTATCATGCAAGCGGTGCGTTGTTCGTGCTCGACGTTGATCGCTTGAAGCCCATCAACGACGCCTTCGGTCATGCGGCGGGAGATGCGGTGCTGAAAGCCGTGGTCGGGACACTGTCGCGAGACGTGCGATCCTCCGACCTGATAGGGCGGCTCGGCGGCGACGAGTTCGCGGTGCTATTGTGGAATCTCAGCGAGACCGACGCGAAAGCGAAGGCGTCGATGCTCGAAGAAACCATCGACCGGCTGACACTGACTTTCCGTGGAGAGGCGATCGCAACCGGAGCCTCGATCGGGGTCGCCATGCTCGGACCGCACATCGACGCGGCGAGCGCGCTGGAGCAGGCCGACTGCGAAATGTATGTTCGCAAGGCGCAGCGGCGCTGTCGTTGAACGGGCCATGCCTTGCGGCCGGTTGGGGGAGGCACTGACGTTCATCTCCGACGACCGCGGGGGATCGCTCGGCGTTCAGGCAATAATATCCGGCGTGATCTGGTCTTCGATGAAGGAGATGCGGTCACGCAACTGCAGCTTGCGCTTCTTTAGCCGCTGTAGCCGCAGCAGATCGGGTGCAGGCGATTGATGCAGCGCATCTATGGCGGCATCCAAGTCGCGGTGTTCCTGTTGCAGACGGGCGAGCTCGGCTCCGAGTTCACGCTCTTCTTCGTCGGTCATGATGACGTACTGACTTGAATCGCGAAGAGTTTGCGAAGGGTTGGGGAGTTTCTGATCCGCGAATTATCTCTCGTGCCCGCGCTGCGCGCAAGTCGCCGGGTTCCATGCGGGCGGGTTCATTTTGGAATCTCACAAATATGATCGACGGGCCTTTCTGTCCCATCGACAGTCGTCGCCATTCATGTAGACTTTACGGTTCGGAGAGAATCTGGGGGTCAAATCTCACCTAGGAGGTTCGAATGGCAATTCAGGCGCATCTCGCTGAACTGGAACGGAAACATCGAATCCTGGAAAGCGAATTGCACGATGCTCTCAGGCATCTTTCTATCGACGACACGAGGATTGCCGAGTTGAAGCGCCGAAAACTGATGCTCAAGGACGAGATCGAACGACTCAAGTTCTCCACAGCCGGGACCGTCCACTAAACTCTCGACCTCTCCTCTCACTTTTAGGGTCATGGAGTCAGTAGCCGTTTTGCTGCTGCTGCCGGTTCGCGCGGGCGGAGCCCCAAACGATAGTGCCAGCTATCGTCCAAAGGGGGACGCTCCGCCCGATAGCTGTTGCCTGTTTTAAAATAGCCTTGTTCGCTATTTCACGGCCAAGGCAGCGACATGGTCGGCAATCGCAAGTGACGAGGTCAGGCCGGGCGACTCAATCCCGAACAGGTTGATCAGCCCGGTCAGGCCGTGGTCTGCGGGTCCCTCGATCATGAAGTCCTGCACCGCAACCGCCGGCGGCACGATCTTAGGACGGATTCCAGAATACGCGGGGATCAGGGCACCGTCAGGCAGGTCAGGCCAATAGCGCCGGATCGCCGGGTAAAACTGGGTTGCCCGCCCAGGATCGACGTCATAGTTCGGTATCTCGATCCATTCCACATCGGGGCCGAAGCGGGGTTGGCCGGCAAGGTCGAGCGTGAGATGCACGCCAAGGCCGCCGGGCTCCGGGACCGGATAGATCAGGCGTGAAAACGGCGCGCGGACGCTGCAACTGAAATAGCTTCCCTTGGCGAGATAGGCCGGTGGAATCCGCTCTACGGGCATGCCTTCGATACGGCGCGCCACCGCCGGAGCGCCCAAGCCAGCGGCATTGATCAGCAGATCGCAGGCGAGTGTCATCGGCGAGTCGCCGCCGGTTTCGATTTCCAGCCCATGAGGCGTCGCCTTGGCGCCCAACAAGGGGGTAAGAAATGCGAACGTCGCACCGTCCCGCTCGGCGTCACCGCGCAAGGCCAGCATAAAGGCGTGACTGTCGATAATGCCTGTCGACGGAGATAGTAGCGCGGCCACGCAGTGCAGCGCCGGTTCGAGCGCGCGGGCATCGCCGCGGCTCAGGAACTGTATGTCTTCGACGCCATTGCCCTCCGCGTGAGCTCTGATGGCCCGCAGCCTGTCGACCTCACGTTCGGTGGTCGCAACCACCAGCTTCCCGCAGGTGCGGTGTGGAATTCCGTGTTCCCGGCAATAAGCGTAGAGGGCGGGACGTCCGCTGACGCAAGTCCGCGCCATTAGACTGCCGGCGGGATAGTAGATACCGGCGTGGATCACCTCGCTGTTGCGCGACGACGTTTCCGTTCCGATGTTGTCCGCAGCTTCGAGAACGATAACCTCGCGGCCGGATCGCGCGAGCTGCCGCGCGACCGCAAGCCCGATCACGCCTGCGCCCACGACCACGCATTCAACCCTGTCCATTCGTAATCCGGACTGTTTTCTGATCGCCCCGCGTAATTCCCGCCGGTGCGTCGTTTGGAATCCGATTCAACGGAGTTGAATTGAATTCTGTTCTACTCTTTCGATTGAGCATGTTTTGTCCGAAAACCGGTCTCCATGTTTCGGCATCATTCTCTAACGGGGCCATTAATCATGAGAGATCGGTTGTGGCAATCCAGGGCGCACTTGCCAGCCAATCTCAATCAGGCGCGATGATACAGGTTTCTACCATCGACCAATATTCCGATCTATGGGTTACATCGAGGAGCATTGCTCGAGCGAGTGCAATCTCCGAGCCCGAATGCCGCATCCAAAACCCTGCCGCCAACGTGTATTGCCGGTGATCGTTGGATTTCGATATTCGCAAGTAGATGATGCGATCATTGGAATCGGATCACTAGAGCCTCTCCGCTTCTGATGGAATCAGAAGCGGGGCTCTATCTTTGTGTTTTGATGCGTTTCTTGACGCGAACCGGTATCCACCTCGAAAACGCTATAGCCTTCATCGCGAAACGAGACGGGATGGAATGACGAAAGAAGCGAGACCTACCTCCGATGCGGCCGCCCCGTCCGACCTGCCGCTGTTGCAGGTCGATGCGGTCGTCAAGCGCTTTGGCGGGTTTACCGCTGTTGATCGCCTGTCGCTCGACATCAGGGCGGGGGAGTTTTTTGCGCTGCTGGGGCCAAGCGGCTGTGGCAAGACCACGCTGCTCCGGATGTTGGCTGGGTTCGAGACGCCTGACAGCGGGCGCATCCGTCTCGGTGGTCAAGACATATCCGGCGTTCCGCCGCATCGGCGTCCCGTCAACATGATGTTCCAGAACTACGCGCTGTTTCCCCATCTGTCCGTGCGAGACAACATTGCGTTCGGGCTGAGGCGGGCGAGTCTGTCGCGCGCCGAGATCGATGCTCGCGTCGCGGAGATGGTGGCGCTGGTGAGTCTCGAGGGCATGGAAAAGCGCAAGCCGGAGCAGCTGTCGGGCGGTCAGAAGCAGCGCGTGGCGCTGGCTCGCGCGCTCGCGCGGCGCCCGCGGCTATTGCTGCTCGATGAACCGCTGGCCGCGCTCGACATGAAACTGCGCGAGAACACTCAAGCCGAATTGATGCGGCTGCAGCGCCAAATCGGCATGAGCTTCATCATCGTCACTCACGATCAGGAGGAGGCGATGATGATGGCGGATCGCATCGGGGTGATGAACGCGGGGCGTCTGGAACAGGTGGCGACGCCGCGCCAGCTATATGAAGCGCCGAACTCTCGCTGGATTGCCGAGTTCGTTGGCGGAATCAACATCATCGATGGCGAAGTGGAGTCGTGCGACGCCGGCCGCGTAACGGTCGCAACGCGAGCAGCGGGACAGGTGACGGCTGCGGCACCCGTGCAGGCGCTAACGACGGATCAGGTCTGCGTTGCAATACGCCCGGAGAAGGTTCGCTTGTCGCGAGGCGAGGCGACATCCGATGCGGGCCACGCGGCCGGGATCAACCGCTTGGAAGGCGTCATTTCCGGCATCAGCTATCTTGGCGGTCAGACTCGCTATCAGGTCAGGCTTGATCGCGGCGCGCTGCTGTCTGCGTCGGTTGCTAACAACGTTCGGCGGGAGGTTGACGCCTACGATAAGGCGGAGCGCGTGGTGGTGTGTTTCGCGCCAGACGATTGCATGGTGCTTGACCGATGAACGGGCGACGTCTTTTCTCCGTTCCCGCGCGCAGGGCGGCGATTGCGCCGTTTCTGTGGATGTTGCTGTTTTTCTTGCTGCCGTTCGGCTTCGTGCTCAAGATCAGCCTGTCACAAACGGTGATGGCGCAGCCGCCTTATCTGCCCGTGTTTGATCCGGCGGAGGGCATAGTTGCTCTTAGGGCAGCCATCGCGGCGCTATCGCCCGAAAATTTCAAGCTGCTTGCGTCGGACCATTTTTATGTCCTGTCTTACCTGCGAAGCGTTGTCGTCGCCCTGATATCGACGTCGATCTTGCTCGCGGTCGGCTATCCCATCGCCTACGGCATGTCGCGCCTGCCGGCACGCTGGCAACCGATTGCGATGATCCTGGTGATCGTGCCGTTCTGGACCTCGTTTCTGATCCGTGTCTACGCGTGGATCAACATTCTCCAGCACGATGGCATCCTGAACAACGTGCTGATGGCGCTGCACCTCGTCAGCGCTCCCGTCGTGTGGCTGTCCACCGATGCGGCGATGTATATCGGGATCGTCTACTCCTATCTGCCGTTCATGATCCTGCCGCTCTACGCGACATTGGCCAAAATGGATCCCGCGCTTCTTGAGGCTTCCGCTGACCTCGGCGGTTCGCGTCTGACCACGTTCTGGCTGGTGACGGTGCCGTTGTCGCTGCCGGGTATCGGCGCAGGCGCGCTGCTGTGCTTCATTCCGATTGTTGGCGAGTTCGTGATTCCGGATCTGCTCGCGGGGTCAACCTCGCCGATGATCGGGCAGACCTTATGGCTGGAATTTTTTACCAACCGAGATTGGCCGGTGGCGTCGGCGATCGCCGTCGTGCTGCTGGTGCTGCTGTTGGCGCCGCTTCTTATTAACGAGCGAGTGCAGCGTCGCCAGCTGGAAGAACTGCAATGATAGCAAGGCCCGCGCTCGCTAGACTGTCGCCCTTCAACATTACCGCGCTCGCGCTCGGGTTGACGTTTCTGTACCTGCCTATCGTCGTTCTAGTGATCTATTCGTTCAACGCCTCGCGGCTGGTGACGGTCTGGGGCGGATGGTCCGTGCGCTGGTACGTTGAACTTTTCAACGACGAGGCGATGTTGTCCGCGCTTGCGATGAGCCTGCGGGTTGCCGCAGTGTCGGCCACGGCCGCTACCGTTCTGGGAACGCTGGCTGCGGTCGCCCTGACGCGCGCCGGCGCCTTCCATGGACGCGCGCTGTTCTCGGGAATGCTGTACGCCCCGCTGGTGATGCCCGAGGTGATTACCGGACTGTCCTTGTTGCTGCTGTTCGTTGCGGTCGATGCGCAGCGCGGGTTCTGGACGGTCACGATTGCGCATACGACGCTGACCATGTGCTTCGTTGCCGTGGTGGTGCAGTCGCGACTCGGATCGCTCGATCGAAGCCTGGAGGAAGCTGCGATGGACATGGGCTGCGACCCCCTCCAGGCGTTCGTCAAGGTGACGTTGCCGCTGATCCTGCCGTCGGTCATCGCGGGCTGGATGCTTGCCTTTACGCTGTCGATGGACGACGTGGTGATCGCGAGTTTCACCACCGGTCCCGGGTCCACAACGCTCCCGATCCGGATTTATTCAGAGGTGCGTCTTGGCGTGAAGCCGGAGATCAATGCGATCTGCACACTGATCGTCGGATCGATTGCTGCGGTTATCGTGGCCGCGTCGCTGGCTTCGAAACTCTCGAGCCGGCAAGGCGAAAGCGCCGCACCCTTGTAGACGTTGGTGGAAGAAGGGCTTGGGATTGAGGAAGAGGCTTGCGGACAACGTCAGTTTGTACGCGACGCTCCGGACCCGGTCGGGGTGTCCGGAACGGTCGCCTCGGGAACTGCCTTCTGATCCGTTAGATGTTCGATCACCGAGCGAACCGCGTCGCGCGTTTTGCGGTCCCTGACCGCGTCGAGTAGGGGCGCTGACGCCTTGGACCGCCGTATCAGGCTTTCCGGATCGGGAAAGACCAGCGGATCGTCCCATGGTCCCTGGACCACGAACGGTAACTCGAAATTGTCGGCACCCGCTGACGACGTCAGGCTCGCGACGCCCTTGAGATCGTAGTCTCGCGAAGGCACCGAGGCAGTGCCGGTCAGAGTGAGACGCGCTGCCGGCCCTTCGATGCGCACGTCCGTCGCGACGGCGACCCCGTCGTCGAAATCGAGGGCGATGTTCAGCTTGTCGAATGGTGTCTTTCCGTTGCGGAAATTTCCGCCGCCGGAGAGCGGCCGCCGCTCCAGCCGCTTCAGCAGTTGCTCGACATTGAATCCGCTGATCGCGCCGTCGTGGCCGGTCAGAACCGCCGTCCCGTCGAGCGATTGCGCCAGCCCGTACGGACTCGATCCCTTGGCTTCAAGCGAAATATTCAGGTTGCCGCGCCCGGAGAGCCGGCCGGTGCCGAACAGATCGCTGAGGCAGGCTTGCAGATCGACGTCGATCAGCTGAAACTGCGCCTTCACATCGGCGGCCGCTTCGGCGTACGAGATGCCGAACGATCCCTTCGCGATACCGTCATAGATTTGCGCTTCGCCGATGCTGAGCGCGAGCGATCCGTTGCGAAGGTTGGCGCCGAGTGCGGTTTTGCCAAGCCTGGTGGAGCCGACGATGACCTTTGCCGCCGAAAGCCGCATGTCGAGGTCGGTGGCGGACAGCGCATGCAGATCGAATAGTTGCCGGTTCCAGTCGCGGGCTCCGCCGGCGAGCAGCCGGATCGTCTTGACATAAGGGGTGAAATCCAGCGTTCCGGCGGCAAGCGTGGCCTGCAGGGTCTGCCGTCCGTTATTGGCGTAGGTCATTACGCCCTCGGCGACATTGCCATCGATTTCGACGTTGACGTTCGTGAGCGCGACCGACGAACCGATCATGCTGGCGCGCGCCTTGAGCGCGAAGCGATCGAACCCGCCGTCGCCGGGAGGAGGCTGTCCGATCCAGCGCAGCGCCTCGCGCAAGGAAGTGCTATCGGCGGAGAGCGTGCCTTCCATCATCCAACTGATCGGGTTGGCGACCGTACCATCAAACGAGAATTTCAGCGGTGCGCTGGCGACCTTGATCTTCAGGCCGGATCGATCGCCCGATAGCGCTGCAAGAAAATCACTGAGGCTTATGCTGCCGTCGACGCGTTCGCCGCGCCAGTCGAACTGTCCTGTCGCTGCGAACGAGCGGGAAATCGAGGGCCACGCCAGCGACAGATTGAGGTCGCGGAGGTTTTCGGAAATCTCACCGGCCGTATCCTCATAGCTGAGTTCGCCATTCTGGATTTGGATTTCCGAAAACGAGACCGGGCTGTCGGCTCCGGGCTTCATATTTCGCGCAATCGTTTCCACGAAGGGGGTCCAGTTGCTATGGCCGTCGGCAGCGCGCTTAACGCGGATGTGAGGGTGCAGCATCATGACGTCGTCGATCTGGAAATGCTGCATGAGAAGCGGAATCAGACGCAGATTGGCGGTCAGCACATCGACGCTGAGTGCGGGAGCCTCGGCGTCGCTACCCTTGATGCGGGCACCATGGAAGGAAACATAGCTGCCGGGAAAAACCGAGACGTCGATGCGGCCATCTGCGACGAAGTCGAGTCCCGTCACCGTGCGGATCTGACTTTCGACGGCGTCTCGCAAGGCGTCGTGGTCGAGCAGCCGCGACATGGAGATCAGCCCCGACAGGCCGATCACCGCAACTCCCAGAACGGCCGCGACCGATATTCCCAGGCGCTTCATTCCTTGGGCCATCGTCAAGACATGTCCGGGGTTGGTTGACGCTTGCCGGCCGGTCGGACGCCGTCCGGCAGCGCCCGCAACTTGATTGGTTTTCTTGACGCTTTCAAGGCCGCCGACAGTCCGATTTTGACATTTACATGCCGCTACGGCGAGAGTTTTGCTGCTGTAAACGTGAATAGCGAATGTCAAATTCGCTACGCTAAGACGGCCATAGCTCCAATTGACGCCCCACGAGGATTTTGCCTAATACTCCCCTTTAACCCTGCCCGTGCGCCGGTAGCGGCGCTTTCCTCCTTGCAGGTCGCAGCTCATGAACAAAGTCTACCCCGACGCCAAATCGGCCCTCGATGGTCTCCTCAGGGACGGCATGATGATCATGTCCGGTGGATTCGGCTTGTGTGGCATCCCGGAAACGTTGTCCGATGCCATTCGTGACTCTGGAGTCAAAAATCTGACTTTCGTGTCCAATAACGCCGGCGTCGATGGCATCGGACTGAGCCGTTTGCTCGAAACACGGCAAATCAAGAAGATGATCTCGTCTTACGTCGGCGAGAACAAGCTTTTCGCCCAGCAGTATCTTGCCGGAGATCTGGAACTTGAATTCAATCCGCAGGGCACGTTGGCTGAGCGCATTCGCGCGGGCGGCGCCGGCATTCCGGCGTTCTACACAAAAACCGGCGTCGGCACCCTCATTGCCGAGGGCAAGGAGGTGAAGGAATTCGACGGCCAGAAATATCTTATGGAGCGAGGGCTATTCGCCGATCTCGCCATCGTCCACGCCTGGAAGGGCGACACCGCTGGCAATCTGGTCTATCGCAAGACTGCGCGAAACTTTAACCCGATCATGGCGACCGCCGCGAAGGTTACCATCGCAGAAGTCGAGCATCTGGTGCCCGCTGGCGAGATCGATCCCGATCATATCCATACTCCCGGCATCTTCATCAAGCGTATCGTCGAGGTGGGGAGCGCCAGGAAGCACATCGAATTCCGCAACACCCGTCCACGCCCGGCGGCATAGGCGCTTCTAGGCTCAGGACAGTGCTGGATCGCTTCCGATAAGCTCCTTGCAACGACAACAATATGACAGGAGAGCCCCATGGCCTGGACCCGCGAGCAGATGGCAGGGCGTGCCGCCAAGGAATTGCGCGATGGTTATTACGTCAATCTCGGAATCGGTATTCCGACGCTGGTCTCAAACTTCATTCCCGACAATATCGACGTTCAGCTTCAGAGCGAGAACGGCATGCTCGGCATGGGTCCATTTCCCTATGAAGGCGAAGAGGATCCCGACCTTATCAACGCGGGCAAGCAGACCGTCACAGAATTGCCGACCTCCAGCTATTTCTCGTCGGCCGACTCGTTCGGCATGGTGCGCGGTGGCCATATCGACCTCTCGATCCTCGGAGCGATGCAGGTGGCCCAGAACGGCGATCTTGCCAACTGGATGATCCCGGGCAAGATGGTCAAGGGCATGGGCGGCGCGATGGATCTCGTCGCCGGTGTCAAGCGCGTCGTCGTCGTGATGGAGCATTCCGCCAAGGATGGCCCGAAGTTGCTCAAGCGGTGCACGCTGCCGCTGACCGGCGAAAGGGTTGTCGATATGGTCGTTACCGATCTTGCGGTGTTCACCATCGACAAGCACGGCAAGGATGGCATGACGCTGATCGAGCTCGCCGACAGCGTCACGCTGGACGAGGTCAGGGCTAAGACCGAAGCCGAATTCGGCGTCGGGCTGCAGAGCGCTTGAGGACGATGCGCGACAGCGGCCAGAAGCCGATATCCGATGGCGTCAGGCGCTACAGACCCGGCCGCAGGGTTTCAGTCATAGATTTGACGCGTTTTCTTCACGCGAACCGGATTCCACTTCGCTCGAAAACGCTCTAGGATAGCGCGTTTGTTTGCGCAAATACCACTTCGATCAGCGTGCCGGAGTGTGGCCCCGTTTTGATGTGGAACTGGGCACGATTGGCCTCCACCAACGCCTTGGTGAGCGACAGGCTGACGTCTGCGCTCTTCGAAGCCTGATCGCTCGGCGCCGGTGTGCGGAATGGCTCCGTCGCCGCGGCCAACTCGTTTTCGCTGAGGCCGTGTCCGGTATCCCGGACGCGCAACGCCACGTCACCGAAATCATTGATTGTCGTCGAGACGATGACCTGCCCGCCGGCATTGGCCAGATGGATCGAGTTTCCGATGAGATTAAGCGTGATCTGGCGTAGCGCTTGTGCGTCCGCGACGACCGGCGGCAGTGTGTGCGCAAGCGAGGTCCGTATGATGATGCGCTCGCGATTGGCCTGCGGCTGCATCACGGCGACACATTGCTCGACGATTTCGTTGAGATTCTGGTTCACGAAGGCGAGATCAAGTTTGCCGGTCTCGATCCGCGACAGGTCGAGCAGGTTGTCGATGAACGCGATGATGCGTTCGCCCGAAGCACGGATGTCCTTCATGTACTCGACATAGCGCTCGTTTCCGAGCGAGCCGAATTTTTCGTCGATCATCACCTCGGCAAACCCGATAATGGAGGTCAGCGGCGTTCTGATTTCGTGGCTGATCCGCGCCAGCACGTCGGCTTTTGCATTCGCTGCGCGCTCGGCCTGCCGTCGCGCCTGTGACAACTCGGTCTCGATTTTCTTTGACTGCGACAGGTCGCGGAACACGGCGAAAAAGTTGGGGCCTTCAGTCTGGGTCCGGCCCATCGTCATCGCTAGCGGGATCAGGCTGTCCTCGCGCACGCGGCCCAACACCTCGCGCCCGTGATCGAGCAGTCTTGCGTCGTCGTCCACGAGGCCCTTGAGATAGTTGCGCACCGCGCCCTGGCTTTCCGGCGCGAAGAGATCGGCGAGATTACGCTGCGTGAGACTGTCGCCGGAATGCCCGAACAACGCTTCGGCGCTGCGGTTGCAAGCAGTGATGTGTCCGCCGTCGTCGAACATCAGGATGCCTTCGGCTGCGGTGTCGACGATGGTGGCAAGCTCCTCGGCGCTTGCATGGCCGACGCGAGAGGGCGCCGATGCACCGCCGCATATCAAGGCATGTGCGGGCTCACCATCCCAGGGGACCACAAAAAGCCGGGCGGTGATCGGCTGTTGCGGTGCGCCCGACGGTGGCGTTGCCGAGACCGTGACGGGAGAGCCAGTGGGCGGCATGCTGTCGGCGGCGGGCATGTCGGCTTGGACCAGGAGGGCATCGAGCCCGCCGGCCTCTTGCAGCGCCTGAAGACTGCTGTAGCCGACCTGCGCGAGAAACGCCGGGTTAGCGTACAGTGCGCGGCCGGCTCGGTGGATCATCACGCCGCCTGGAAGCAAGTCGAGGATCAGGCTGTCGCGCGCGATAGTGGCCTGCGGAGTCGGTTCGGGCGGTGACAATCCATCCACCTGTGTTTGGGTGGCTTCGGACGGCTTCTGAACGACCGGCTGCTCGGCGTTAGTTCCAGGCTCGGCGGAGTCGGGCTCGCCCTCCAGCCGGGCCGAGAGCTGGCGCGCCAGTTCGTTGAAGGCATTGTTCTCGACAGGCGTGAGAGGAGGCGGTTTCAAGTCGACCGGAGGCCTGAACGGCAGGACATTCTTGGGCGTTTCCACGGTGGTGTCCGGTTCTGTTGGTTGTTGCAAGAGTTCGGAGGGCTCGGTGTCGGCAGAACCCGCTGGGCCCGCCGGCGGCGGATGGGAGGTCTCGCTGAACGAAAATTCGTGGCGTCGATTTGCTGCGAGCCGCGCCAAACCCTCCCGATCGCGGCAGACGCCGAAGCCACGATAGCCGACGAAATTGCGTGCGCGGTCGTAGATCGGAAGCCCCGACAATTCGACACGCAAACGTGCATCCGATCCATCGACGGGCCAAAGGAGCGTGATACCGCTCCAAGTGTTGCGGGTTTCGACTGCTTTCGCAACGCGGCCTTCAGGATCGAATCCGAATACGTCCGTGATCTCGCTCCACAACCGGCCGAATCCTGAGGCTGTTCGCATTCCGATGATGCGGGTGAATTCGTCGGATCCGAACGAGAAGCGGCCTTCGGCATCCATCCGCCACATGAAGCGCAAAGGATGGTGGCGCCTCTGCGGTGGAAAATCACGCGACGGACTATTATCCGGCTCGGGCGGCGACTCGACGGCTTGCATTGGCGGAATGGTCGCCGTGTTCCGCAATGGAAATTCGACCTCCGATTCGGTCAACGGTGCCGGGTGAGTCGAAGAGCGATCTGAGACGTTCGGCTCCAGCAGGGCGACAAGTCCAATGTCGTCGCCGCTTCCGACACGTTGCAGCACCAACCGCCAAAGTCCGACCGAGGTCTCGGCGCGACCCTCGCGTAGTGCATTGTCGCGCAAGCCATCAAGCCCGCCCTCCGCGAGACTGCCAATGCTGAACAGCGGCCGTCCCCTGTTGCTGGCGGCGACGAACCGGCCGTCGCGCGAGAAGGCAGCCACCGGCATATCGACGCCATCCACCAGTCGCTGCAATCGTTCGACCAGCGGCATGCTGCGGCCGGCCGGCTCAGCGGCTCTCACGAGGATGACGCCGCCGACGCCCCGAATTTCGAGCCGCGAGCAGGCGCAGGTAAGAAGGCTTCCTAGGCCGGCATAGCCCCGCATTCGTTCTAGCTGCACTGCGCCGGTGGGCGGCAGACGGCGCGCGAGCTGAACCACCTGCCGTCGGCGCGGGTCGTCAGGGTCGACGTGTCGTGAAGCAAGAGCGGAGGTGTTGGTTGCCCCGACAATAGAGACGCCCACCGGATTGGCCCACAGGATGCAGGCGCCGTCCAGCGACCACAGCCACGCGGGCAGGGCGCCCGCCGCATGAACGGCCAGCCGTGGGTCGGTCATACCCTGCAACTGGAAATCGGCGCTGTTCATGGGCACCGCGTGTCAGATGTCTTGGGCTTTTGCCTTCGGCGGCTGCGCATGTCGGCTTTCATTGGCCGCAGTCCTAACAGATCGTCAGTATCGTGTCCGCCATGTCGGAGGTCCACGGCGGCTCTCCTGAAATCCCCGGCAAAGCCGGGATAACCTTAATTTGGCCGTTGTCATGGGACCTCCGCGATCGGTGGCACGTTGAGGTGGTGGGGACCGGAGGACCGGAACCCATGAAAGAGCCACCACAGGGAGCGGCGACCATGAGCAACCAGGGACGGCAATTTGAAGTTTCGAACGAGATGCAGTCGCTAGCGGAGGCAGGTTTCGAGCAGGCACGCAAGGCGCTTGAGAGTTTTCTCGACGGTGCCCAGCAAACCGCCAATTCGATCGAGGGTCGCAACGAGGCGGTTCGCGACAGCGTTCGAGATATCAGCAGCAAGGCAATCTCCTTTGCCCGGCAGAATATGACCGTATCACTGGACTATGCTGAGCAACTTCTCCGCGCGAGGGATCTCGCGGAGGTGATGCGGCTGAATACTGAATATGTGCAGGGTCAAATGAAGGCCTTCACCGGGCAGGCAAGCGAAATATGGCAGAGCATGAGCCGGGCCGCCTTAGAGCCTGTTTGAAAATTGGGCTAGGCGGGGATTCCGGTATCGCAGCGAATATGATTCACACTTGGGATGTGGACACGCAAGCAGCGAAGCC
>NZ_JAVDPZ010000028.1:0-53836 GCF_031453995.1 Nitrobacter vulgaris
TAGGGAAAAGCGCGCTTCGCGAGCGGCCTCTGCCGCGCCCAGACTGGCCTGCTTTTACTCCGCCTCCGTGGCTTGGTTTTGCTCCGCCGTTGACAGCGCGAGCAAGCCGGTCTATGCGCCGTACCTCGAGCACATGCCGCCCGATCCTCGCGCCGGAGAGTTTTGGCTGACGAACCGCGCGCCGGATCGCTGGAAGCACAAGCAGAAGATCGAGCACAACGAGGCTACCGACAGTCCGCTTCGATTGCTCGCCGAGCAAATTTCCGGGCACGCCATTCGCCCGCGCCTTCCAGAGCCCAAGGTTATTGATCAGACCGAGTCGAGCACGATCTGTCCGCAGCAGCCGCAGAGCGTAACCAGCGTAATCACTGCCGAGCCGGTTACGCGCGCCGCGGTGGTTACGCACCCCGTCCAGGACGATGACGATCGCCCGCGCGCACCGCGCATCCACACGATTTCGCGTGAGTCTTTCGAAGACTATGATGTTGAAGAGTAAAGCTCAACGTCACTAGGCCAACCACAAGAACCAGTTGCGTTGCTTGGGCAGCCGCGCCGTTCCAGCCTGGAAGCCATGCCCGTCAGATATGCTTCTGATCGCTTCTACATTTCGGAAGTAAATTTAAAAGGTCCAATAATCGTAACGCGCTGTGATCGCAAAAAACCGTCGAGCAAGAGAAACAAGGTGCCCTGAAAAAAGAATACGCGCGTTGTCAATTTTGGGCACACAAAAGTTTCTCGTTTATGACGAAAACGCCTGAAGTGCGCTTCCCTACGCCTGTCGTCACGTGTCTTCGGACCGGAAACATCGCGGCGTTTATCTCAAATTTTTCGGACCTATAGACACCGAGTATTCAACCGGGGATCCGTTAGGGCTGCTGTCCGACAGAACCAGAAATTTCAGGTTCGACTTATCGTGACTGATATAAAGTATCGCTTCGGGCTTTCCCAAAGAGCCGTCGATCGCGGCAACCGGATTCGGAATTTCTTCGGGCTTTTCCGGATCAAATAGAAAAACTTGCGACCCGATTGCCTGGTCAAGTGTCGGTCCGCTCAGAATAAGAAGCCGTCCATCCGGAAGAGCCGCCAGATCCCTTATCCCTGCATGTGATCCGAGTGACACCAGCATCGGTTCCGTAAAGGGTCCTGCGAGCCGCTCCTTTCCGTCCTTGAAAAGGTTGTCCACGTTCGCGACGACGATCACAGCTTTGCCACCGATGAGCGGAGCCCGCAAGCCGACATACATGCGCGAACCATGCACTGCGATGCCTTCGATGTTCAGGCCCGAAGCGTCGCTGTCGCCGTTCTGCTCCTTCAGAGCGTGAGCGAAGAAGGGCGCGAGATCACCGCGATTCAACGCATCGGACGTCGATGCCATCGGCCTCGGTGCCAGCGAGCCGAACAGAACGAATTAGCCCGGGGACGGCGCTGTATTTGTTGGTCGGAAACTGACCCGGCAGGGTCGTCGAGGAGACAGCTAGCGGAGCTTCCAGCTTAAAAAGCTCGTGCAACTCGGCCAACGGCGTGCCGTCCGTGGCAGGTAAACCTAGCCACTCTCGAAGCATCGCCGCTGTGAGGGGTGGTTCACCGGGATCAGGATAGCGCACTGCCGGATGATCGAGAAGATCCGCAAACGTAAATCCTGTTTCATTGCCGGGCTTCTTGAGCCCTGCATGAAGTTGTCTACGGAGTGCGACGTGAAGCGGCCCATAGATGAAGTCGTTGGTTTCCTTTACGCCAATCTGCCGGCTGGCTTTGGCGAAATAGCCCCCAGCCGGATTAGCCGGAGGTGCAGGGCGTAGCGCTTCGCGGACCGACTGTGGCCAGGTGGTCCACTCCGCGTCGAGCAATTCCGGCGACCAACCGCCCCACGTCAATGATCGCCCGCCAATTGCATATACCAATCCGCCGTACGTGAGCGATGAGTGATTCACCCACGGCACACGGAAGTTCGGCGCGCCCCCCTGAAATGGCATGTTCTGGACGTGCTCGGGCAGCACGAAAGGTCCCGCCTCGAGCACGAGGATTCGGCGGCTGCGCGTTGTATCGTTGACGAAAAGATGCTCTGCTACGACGGAGCCGAACGTGCCGCCGCCGATGATGATTACGTCGAAGTCGCGCTTTCGTCCGGCGATGACCTGGCCCGTGCTGGCAAAAGCCTCTTGCAAGGTATTGCAGAGGAAACGGCTTTGATGATCCAGGCTGAAGCTCGTTGTCTGGGCGAGCGTGTCTTTCACACCTTCGAACAGCTCTTTGATCATGATGGACTCCCTCCGTGTATGTCAGCCTTGTTGCGCGTCAAGAGGAAATAGCAGGTCTACGACGGCTCTAAAGCGAAGCCGGCATCTATGAGAGCCAAGGCCACGCTCTAAACGCTGATCGCGATACTAGTTTGCCCTCCTCGCAGTTTTATCGATAGCGGATCGAAGACCTTGCGCGAGCTTGATCGCGTCGTCGTGCGCCCAGAAATGCAGAAAGTAGAGTCGCGGTTGTTCTTCCAGCATGTGGCTGTGGATGGCCGTCACCTCGATGCCACCCGAGCGCAATGCCTTGACCACCGGATTCACCTCGTCGCCTGTCAGCACGAAATCGCCGGTGGTTGCTGCCTTGCCGCCGCCGGTTGGCTGGAAGTTGACCCCAGTGGCCAAGCCCATTGGCCCCGCGGGGGCGATCGCCATCCCGTCCATCGTAATTTCGTCACGGCGGGCGACGCCGATCTGATAGACGCCAGCATTGGCATGTCCCTTCGCACCGATGATCTGGTCGATCTGAGCAGTGTCGAGGTCGAGGGGAGGCGTTGCAGCCGCAGCGGTCGGTGCTGCAAGTGGGGTTTTGCTCTCGGCGAGAGCGTCGTGGAGGACGGAGGCCATCTTCACCGCGTCTCCATGTCCCCCGACATGCAGATAGAAGGTCGCGGGGGTTGCCCGAAGCAGGTGATTATGAATCGCTGTGACTTCGAGGCCACCCTCGATGAGCTTCGACATCACTGGATTAATCTCGGTGTCGAGAAGGACGAGATCGCCCATGACCATGGTGCCACCGTGATCGGGTTTGAACGCAAGCCAGCCACCGAGTGCAAGGGCGGGTGCGATCGAAACCCCATCAAGGGTCACTTTGAGATCGCTTCTCGGAAAACCGTAACGATGAACGTCGCCGGATATGGCTGCCTTGCGGCCGAGCGTCGAATCCACCGTTTGCCAGTCAATGTCTTGGGCATTGGCTAATGTGGTTGAGGCAAGGATAAGGCCACCAAGAAAAGCCGAAAATAGTGCTCGCATGTTCATCTCCATTTGAAAGGGAAATCCTGTTTTCAGACCCTGATCCGTATTGCGCCTCTTTGATTTGGTCATCACCTCAACACCCCAGCGAGATGGAGACCGATGCCGACGGCACAACAGGCGCCAAGCGTCGGTATCATGCCGATCTTGAATCGGAAGATCGCAATCGCGGCCGCGGCTGATAGTCCGAGCGCCCATGGATCGACGCTCGCCAGTTTCGGCGCGTCGAAATTCACCAGCAATCCGTGAACCGGAATGGTCTCCCGAAAGATGGTGTGGATCGCGAACCAGACGGCAAGATTGAGAACCACCCCCACAACTGCAGCTATGATGGCGGAGAGTGCGGACGCCAGGGTCTTGTTTCCCCGAATGACTTCGATGAATGGCGCGCCGAGGAAGATCCAAAGGAAGCATGGGGTGAACGTGACCCACGTGGCAAGCAATCCGCCTAGTGTCCCCGCCAGCATCGGCGATAGCGTGCCGGGATCACGATAGGCCGCCATGAATCCTACGAATTGCAGGACCATGATGAGGGGACCAGGAGTGGTTTCCGCCATGCCGAGGCCGTCCAGCATTTCGCCTGGCTTCAACCAGCCATAGCGATCGACGGCCTGCTGGGCGACATAAGCAAGCACGGCATAGGCGCCGCCGAACGTAACCATTGCCATCTTGCTGAAGAACACGGCGATCTGGCTGAAGACATTCTCGGATCCAAGCCATGCGAGCAGCACAATCACGGGAATGAGCCAAAGCACCAAACAGATTGCGGCTACGCGCAGAAAGCGGGGGAGGGCTGGTCGGGTATGTTCCGGCTGACTCTCGCCGAGCAGGCTGTCAACGAGGGCGGTGTTGCCTGTGTCGTTGTTTGATCCGTGGTCAGCCGTAACCTCGAATGCTTTGATTTCCAAGTCAGCGCCGAGAAACCCAATCAATGCTGCGCCAAAAACGATAATAGGAAATGGCACGTTGAAGAAGAAGATGCTGACGAACGCCACTGCCGCGAGCGCCTTCATGACGCGGTTCTTCAGGGACCGCTTGCCGATCCGCATCATGGCTTCGAGGACGATCGCCAGAACGGCGGCTTTCAATCCTAAGAACAGTGCTACGATGATTGGAACGTTGCCGAACGCAGCGTAGACGTAACTCAGTGCCATGATCGAGATGATGCCGGGGACGACGAAAAGGCCGCCTGCCAGCAAGCCTCCCACAGTTTGGTGCATCAGCCAGCCGACATAGGTCGCAAGTTGTTGTGCTTCCGGGCCCGGCAGCAACATGCAGTAGCTCAACGCATGGAGAAATCGATCCTCGGAAATCCATCGCTTATCTTCGACGAGGACGCGATGCATGACGGCGATTTGCCCGGCGGGCCCACCGAAACTAAGTAGAGCTATGCGGACCCAGACAGGAATCGCCTCAGTAAGAGACACGCCATGCTTCGGCAGAGGACGAGGTTTTTCAATGGTCGTTAACGCCGTCATGGACATTCTCCACCGTGATGTCCAAACCCAGGGTGCTGTTTCTGGCCCTCGAGACGACACCATTTGTACAGCGCGCGGTAGATGACGAGGTCGCGTCTCGACACGTCGTGCTCGCCGGGGGTGTTGGCTCCAAGGCACGGGAACGCGAGAAGCCCATCACATTGGGGTGCGTTAACGCCCATGACACGCAGGGTTGCAACTCCCTGCCTATCGCCATGAAGCAACGGGTGAATATTTGGCGGCCGTCCGGAAATTCGTCTCGCCATTGCTCGACGCTTTCCGAAGATCGGCGAAGAGCAAAACTTCGTAGCCCGCGCGAACTTGCAAAATCGAAACCGCCCAAAGCCAACAACAATTGGCTCGGCATCCGAACAGAGCAATACGTAAAGGGAAATGAAGAGCTTGATTCCGTCCACGCGCAACCCCCTCGATAAATCGAGCGCCGCGCAGAGCTTGGACGGAAACCGTCTGATCGGGGAGTCTGCCTATCCCCTGTAACGAGACTAGATCATAGACGCGCTTGGATTCAAGACCGCGTCATACGATCGGAAGAATATTTCAGTGCTTTCCGTCTGAGTATTTTGGCCTAGCTAGCGGCGGACCTTATTGAAGATGTACCCGTAGGCAAGACAAAAAACTGCTCCGTATGTGAAGCTTGAATAGCCCGTGAGGAGAACTTGCCCTGCCCGCCCCGTAGGGCGTGATTTGTGAGGGTATCGAAAGCCAATAGGCTGAGTGCCACGGTCATCATACCCATGACGATCAAGGCGATGACTTGCGTCGCAAAAAGATGCCGATAGATGCGATCGGCCAGTATCGACAGAATTTTGTCGGCTCCCAGTGAGGTTATTCCGAGATGTCGTTTCTCTCGTCGGGGGTTAAACGATCCATTTGAGCGTGGAACAAGCGACAGCCCCGTTGGCCTTGACGGCTGTCCATCGGCTCAATTGGCAATCGTTCGCACGAGTTTATCTGGCCGTCGAGACTGAGCCCCAACAGATCGCCGACATTGCGCCGAGGTATCGAACTTTTGCATAGAAGACTCTCGTGACGCACAAATCCCAAAACTGCCTCAAACTGCCCATGAATCTGCCCCGGCTATCGGTGTATTCGCCGTTGCGACCAAATGAGGCGAATTCGCCTGATGCGACGAACGACGGCAAGCTGTCTCGCCCTTCTATTACTGTGCCTTGAACCTTTTTTAGGTTCCGAGCGGGTCGTGAGGACTTCAAACATTCAGAGGCTGGATCTTCTGACATACCCCTGGTCACCGCAGCCGTTGCCGACGGTTTTCCTTGGAAAGCTCGTATTGGAATCGTCCGCGTCGAACGGTGGCGAGCTTGATGCTGGTCTCGCTGACATCACCCCAGCGGCGCCTCGGCCAGGAATCATAATACCAGAAATCACAAGAGATGAATCATCCGGACCCCAACTGTCGATTGAGGAGTTCTGTCTGACGTTGGCGGCTGCTGCCGAAGCCAGCGATATTCCAATCGCGTTCTTTGCCCGGTTGATCTGGCAAGAGAGCGAATTCAGGCTTAACGAAACCAGCCCTGCGGGGGCCCAGGGGGTCGCGCAATTTATGCCGCGTACAGCGAGCGAGGTTGGTCTCGATAATCCCTTCGATCCGCTAAAGGCGCTGCCGGCATCGGCGCGCTTTTTGCGTCGGCTCCGCGACGAGTTTGGCAATCTCGGGCTGGCCGCTGCAGCCTATAATGCGGGTAGCGGCCGCGTTCGAGGTTGGCTTGCGCGCAAAGAAGCGTTGCCGGCTGAGACCCAAACCTATGTCCGGAAAATCACCGGCAGCTCCGCAGCGAATTGGGCAGTGGAATCGAAAACCTTAAAGATGGCACAACAGCTTCCTGCTCGGGCATCGTGCGAAGGCACCGAGGGATTGTCTCGGAATCAGTCGGACGTTGCCGTTTCCGTATCGCTTGCGCCGGCGATCAGCGGTATCGTCAAAAAGGCCAAGCGGGAAGCGGACGCAGCACGCGCCTCAGCAAAAGCAGCTGCTGCCGCGAACAAGAAATCGCGCTCGACGTCGATAAAACTAAAAATGCGCAATATTGCCCCCATAAAATCTTCTGGCTCGGCCGCGAGAATGGCAAATGCAAAAAGGCGCCGCGCTACCAAGATGGCATCGGCTTCGTCGCGATAAGTAGCATAATGAGTGGTGATGCTTACCAACCTCTACCGCCGACGCCCGCCAACCGCGGGTGCAAGTTCCTACCGCCAAGAAACTATGGTTAAGTGATCGGACTGTGGGCGCTACGGGTGAGGACGCACGTCTGTCGCCTGCTGGTGCTTAGCAGCAGGCCCGCCTTGTTCTGGATGACCCGAGACCAATCCCTAAGAACCGCTGCCTAGGCAACGATCAAAGCCGATAGGCTCGGTATCTTTCGGATCGAGAGCCGCGTCCCACATGAGGATGTTGCCGCGACGAACCCGCGCACGTTACAATCTCGTCATAGAGGGAGGTCCATCGTGCGCCCCGACCTCCATCTTTTGGACGGTTACCAAACCGCGCGGAGAGCGGCGACATACTCGGTCTCAAGATCGGTGGTCGGACGGTGGTGTGCTTCACCATAATCTGCGGTCAGATCAAGGTCGGCCCTGTCTATAAAGGCCAACGTGTTTTTCTTCTTCTCGAACCGACTGGGCTGTCTCGGATCGGCGCTAATTTCGACGGCAGTCACGGTGGCGCTGCTTTTCATGTTCGGAATATTACGGTTCTGACCGAGTCAGAATGCATCTGGTAGGATTGCTTCTACTCTTCGCGATATCGCCACATCCGCTCGAGGACAAAAATTCTGTCAAACGACGCAAAGCTCCTTCGATTGACACTAAGCATCAAGATGATTCGAATTTTGTGATCTTGCCCGGAAGGCACTGATGGACGCTACAAAAAAGTGGGCGGATAAACTTCGAGCAAAGGGAAAGATAGTTGATTTCAAGCAGTTGCTGGGTCTGGAGCCGGACAGCGGGACCCCGAACATCAGATACGTTTCAGCGTCCATTGGACGCGGTGGCTCGGCAATACAATCTCGGTGCCGACGCCGAGGTCGCAAAGCAGTATCTGCTTTAGGCGCTCGAATTGATCGAAAGAGCCTAAGAACCCAAGCGACTGACCTCGGCACCACTAGCGCCGAACAGCACGCCAGATCGTGCAGCCTCTCCTCTAATCCGGCGGACCGTTGTTAATGCTTGGAACGCCCGCGAGTGAATAATCCCAGCCTTCGACCCAATAGGAGGAGTTTGATGCGAAAAATCACCCTGATGTCAGCCTGTATCGCACTGTCGCTTTTTACAGGCGAAGCGTCAGCGACAAAAATAACTGCAAGACAGGTCATTGCGATCTGTGGTGTCCAGCTTCAAAGCGGAGGCGTCGGAGATACCCACGCATCTGGATGCGAACAAAAGTGCGGCGGAAAGGTTTGCACCTTCAATTGCTGCAGCGGACCAAAGTGCGGCGAGGAGGGCTGCCACGGATATATTGTTGAAAAGCGGCCGCTCCCCTCGTCGCTTGTTAACCAGTTAAAGGGCACGTCGCATGCTCGGAAACATCATTAGTCTTCCTGCTGTGGCGTGGCTCACCCATCGCAGAGGCTGCCAGTCGTCTCCAGGCGGCATCGCTACTGAGCGATCATGGTGCTGGCCCTGCGCGTGAGCTGAGCTGACGGGCGTCTTGGAAGCGAAGCACGGTGGTAGATTGACATGCTCGTTCTGTGAGGCAGATAGAACAAACGTAAGTCGCGTACAAAGTATCTGTCCTCAGGCGCGGGGTATGTCCCCGGGCGTTGGTTTTGTGGCGATTTGCTCGAACGATGCGGCGAGCCATCCCGAAGATTCATTTGGGAATATGAAGAACTTCGCCAAAACTCATAATTTCCCGTTTCCTTATCTGCACGACGAGACCCAAGCAGCCGCGCGAGCATATGGGGCGGTGTGACCGGACTTCTTCGGCTACAGCGCCGACCGCAAGCTCCAGTATCGCGGGCGGCTCGACGAGGGTCGTAAAACTCCACCCCGCGCGGAGGCGCCCCGAGAGCTCCTCAAAGGCCATGTGCGCGATTGCGGGGGCAGGTGTGGCACCGGCTGATCAAACCCGTCTCTTGGTTGCTCGATCAAATGGAAGGATGCATAAAACCGAGGAGCTGCACCACCTTACCGATAGCGCGCCCCTATGCGTCGTAAAGCGCAACGATGAAGTTCGACCGCAGCCTGCTAAAAGCGCCGCAGGCGGCTATTTCAGCGCCTGGCTGCAAATCAGAAGTCAGGATCTGCAGCTCCCAAGGGTTTTGAGCTAATCAGTCGGCCAATCGCCGGACAACGGCGGACGCGCGGTCGGACTTAGATGATGATCCGCGTTAGTGACGGATGTTTTCGAATCCCCTATCGATAAAGCTCGCAAGTCCGCTCTCGCCGCCGAGGCGGCAGATAATGAAAGCTGGCTGCATTGGGTGCAGCTCAACATCCGTCAAGAGGACGAACTCGCGATAATCGAGCCGCATCCGCTCTCCTGGACCGGTTATGGATCTCGTGCAGCGGTTGGGGGTGAAGGAGATACAAGCTTGACTCTCATACACGACAATCTGCCTTCCATCTTGGTCTAACCGACGAGACACTGCTGACTGAGACCATCATGACCACCGCGACCGCCGCCGAACCGACCCGGCCTCGGGCATGGGCGAATGAAGCGGTCAACAAAAGGCCGGCCGCTGCCCAGCGCACGGACCGCCGAAGCTCACCCCGCGAGATCACGAAAAAGAGGGAGCCTCACAACAGCGCCCGTCACTAGGAAGACAAGCACGCCATCAGCGAGAAACCCTCACGGAAGCCGGATGCGATTGAGGCACTAAAATTTATCTCGGGGTCCGCTTGAAATCTGCACCCATTTTTCTAAGTCGATTTTTGCCGCTGAAGAAGCGGTCTCGAGCGCTAGAAGGGCTCGAGGATTGAGACGGGCGCCGGCCGGTGTCCGACGTCCGCTCGTATCCATCTTGCTCCAAGGAGGATTTGGCTATGAGAGCTTATAATTTTACACCCCTGTGGCGATCCACTATCGGATACGACCACCTTCTCGACCTCGTTGATGCAGCGCAACGCAACAAAGGCGAGGATCACTATCCACCATACGACATCGAGCGGCAGTCTGAAGACCGCTATCAGCTCTCACTGGCGCTGGCCGGTTTCTCGCCGGATGAAATTGCGGTGACGGCCGAACACAACGTGCTCTCCATTGAAGGACGCAAGGCGACAGCGGCCAACAAGAATTACCTGTATCAGGGTATTTCGGCGCGCCAGTTCAAGCGGACCTTCAATCTCGCAGACTACGTCAAGGTCGAAGGCGCGACATTCGAGAATGGTCTCCTACAGATCAAGCTTGTAAGGGAAATTCCAGAGGCCATGAAGCCTCGGCGCATTCCCATCGGCGGTGGTCCGCAGATCCAAGAGATGCGCGCCGCCTAGCTGATTTTCAACTTAAGGCGGCAATCAGTTGCCGACAATACCTGCAAGTTAATCCCCAATGAAAGGAGAAGGAGGGGAAGATGAAGTGTGTCGTTCATGATCAAGTTGCATCGATGCAGTTCGCCCCGATGCGCATCACCGCTCCGTTCCAGCGGTTCTCAAAGATCCGAAGCTCTGTTCCGACGAAAAGCGGGCCATTCTATCGGCTTGGGCATCCGATATGTATGCAGTCGAATCCTCGCCCATGCTGAGAATGATTCCAGGGCACACGACGCCACTCCAATTGAGCGAAATTCTCAGCGCGCTGCGCGGCCTGGATGATGACGATCCGCCACCCCGAGGCGGAGCGGCGAAACGAATGACGGCCGGAAATGGAGAGGCCGATAGCCATGCCGCCATCGCTCCGGCGGTAACCCACCTGGCGCGTCTGCGGCGAGAGGCGGACCTGCGAGCTGCGTCCATAAAGACGCATCGAGACAGTATCCGCCGCTACAAGCGGATTCTGCAGACCAATCTCACGGATCTGGAACGTCAGTTCGTTGTCCGGCGATTAGCTGAAGAACAGTCTGCTATCCGTAACTTGTCGCAAGCACGTACTTGGGAAGGTACAGATGACGACCTCTCACATGCGGTGCTGGCAAGGCCCCCGAATCGTGCTTCGCCAAAAGCGCAAGAAGGACTTGAAGTGGCCGCTCACGGTCCTGCTTGACCTCTAGCCGGACAGCGGTTTGGCGAAGCGTAAGCTCAGAAAGGGAACAAAGCCGCCCACCTTTGCGGAGTATAGGAAAGGAAAATGACATGAGAAAGCTTGCTCTTGGAATCGTCGCGGCAGCAACGCTCCTCATCGGGACGATTGCGCCGGCATCGGCTCATTGGCGTCATCACTACTGGGGCGGTCCCGGGATAGGCCCGGGGGTTGCTCTCGGGCTTGTTGCGGGAACACTTGCCGCTGCGGCGGGGCCTCCGATCTACTATGGACCGGTCTATCGCCCGCCTCCTTATTACTTTGGTCCGCGCAGCGAACTTCGCATCGTCGGGATTCCGTATGGCTTCTCGATGAGCGGCAAACCATTATCGGGATGAGCTGTCGGACCGCGTCCGAATACCCGGCGGTCAGAAGGACGGGAGTCGCGGGCCTTAGCGCCTTTCATCTTCATGACCTCCGCAACCGGCCATCACTATTAAGGCAACAACGCCGACCGACCGAACCCGTTAAATTGCCCAACCGCTCCGTGAGCTTTGCACATGAGCGGGCAGCTCATAAGACGGGACGCATTTTGAATGCGCACTGGACCGATCCAGCGTTTAGACGCTCGACCTGTTCAAAATTGAAAGCGGAAGTGTCAGCCTATTGCTGACGGTCCAAGCGTCCGAAAACGCACAGTGTTGCCCGTCAGCCATCACATTGTTCGACTAAACACCTAAGTACGATTTTTTAAATGTGCTGCTGTGGATCTTGGAACATTGACAGTAACCAACTGGACGTGCGCTCATTGGCAGAATTACCCGAGCAAGAGCGCACGCGCTCTGGAACTCTTCTGCTGATCCGCATTGTTGCAGCGCGGAATGGGAAGCGCTGGTGCCACCATGATGCAACAAGACAATACGACGACATCCGATCGCCTGCTCTGGTCAGAAGCCGACCGTTTAGCGGCGTTGGAAAGTTTCGCCATCCTAGATACGCCACGCGAGGAGGACTTCGACGATATTGTCCGCCTTGCGACCGAAATATTCGGTGCCCCCGTCGCTCTTGTGAATTTGATCGCCCCAGACCGTCAATGGTTCAAGGCCGAGTGTGGGATAGGCACGCGCGAACTTCCTTTGGATGTCTCGAGCGCCTATGCCATTTTGCAGAATGACCTTCTAGTAGTGCCCGATACGCGCTGCGATCCCCGGTTCGCCCGTAATCCCCTCATGGCCGTCCAGGATGGATTGCGTTTTTACGCCGGGGCCCTGCTCCGCACCACCCAGGCACTTCCCATCGGGACGGTCTGCGTTCTCGACCGAAACCCTAGACCGGATGGGATTACGCGCCGTCAACGGCTCGTGCTCGAATTGCTCGCGCGGCAGGTGATGACCCAGCTCGAACTACGCAAGACGTCGGCAGAGCAGAAAGCGCGCGCCCAAGATTTGAGGATCGAGGCCCAGCAGCGGTTGGATGCTGAGATCGCGTTGCGCGATGTCGAGGAACGCCTGCGTCTCTCCAACCGCGCGACGAACGATGCGATCTGGGATTGGGATATTTCCACCGACCACGTGGTTTGGAATGAGGCTCTCGAAACAGCTTACGGGCACGCCCCGGACAACGTGACGCCCACCGGGGAGTGGTGGATCACACATATCCATCCCGCTGACCGCGAACGCATCGTTCAGAGCATCCATACCGCGATGGACGGCTCGGCAAACAGCTGGGAGGATGAATATCGTTTTCTCCGCGCCGATGCCGGTTATGCTAGCGTCCTGGATCGCGGGCATATCATCCGTAATGAACATGGCATTGCCATACGCATGATCGGGGCAATGTTGGATCTCACTGAGCGCCAGCGCACCCGGGCAGAGCTTACCCTCCATGAGGAACGCCTTCGATTAGCGACTCAGGCAGCCGAGGTTGGCTTCTGGGAAGTTGACCTTATCCATGACATCCTCATCTGGCCGCCCATTGTTAAACAGATGTTCGGCATCTCGCCTGAGACGCCGGCCTCCATGGCCGATTTCTACGCCGTGCTTCACCCCGACGACCGCGCCCGGATATCCGAAGCCTTTGCCGGCGCCTGCGATCCCGTGAGGCGCGCGTTATATGATGTCGAGTATCGGACTATAGGCAAAGAGGACGGTCTAATTCGGTGGGTTGCAGCCAAGGGCCGTGGCATTTTCGATTCAAATGGCGCGTGTTGCCGCGTCGTTGGCACGGCAATAGATGTAACCGAGAGAAGGCGTGCCGAAGCCGAATTGCGTGCACTCAACGAAAATCTCGAACAACGCGTGGCGAAAGTAATCGCGGAGCGCGAGCAAACCGAAGATGCCTTGCGGCAAGCTCAGAAGATGGAGGCGGTTGGACAACTCACTGGGGGCATAGCGCACGACTTTAATAATATGCTCGCCGTCGTCATGGGCTCTCTGGAAATACTACGCAGGCAAGTGGGGACGTCCGATACGCGCGCAGCCCGTTATATTGAATTGGCGAAAGAGGGCGCGCAGCGTGCAACGACGCTTACGCAACGGTTATTGGCCTTTTCGCGCCAGCAGCCCCTCAATCCTGAAGTTCTGGACTTAAACAAGCTTGTGCCAGGTATGTCCGAACTTCTAAGCCATTCTTTGGGAGCAGACATTCAATACGAAACCGTACTCGCCGACGGGCTCTGGCGCGCGCATGTCGATCGCAATCAGCTTGAAAGCGCAATTCTCAACCTGGCCGTCAACGCGCGCGATGCTATGGTTGAAGCGGGAAGGCTCACCATCGAGACTCAAAATACGCATATCGATGAGCTTCTCCCCGCCGCGGACTATGGAGTTCCCGCCGGGCAATATGTGACCATCGCTATGTCCGACACGGGAGGCGGCATGCCTCCCGAGGTCATTGCCAAAGCCTTCGATCCGTTCTTCACAACTAAGGCTGTCGGTAAAGGGACTGGGCTGGGGCTGAGCCAGGTTTATGGGTTCGTGAAGCAGTCCGGCGGACACGTAAAAATTTATTCCGAACTTGGCAAGGGCACGACGATCAAGCTCTACCTGCCTCGTTTCTTCGGCGCGGCAGACAACCATAGCGATAAACTGTCGGCCGTTCTACCTCTTGGAAAAACCCATGAGGTCATTCTCGTTGTTGAGGACGAGGCCGCCGTGCGCCAACTTAGCGTCGATGCATTGATGGAAATAGGGTATGACGTGCTGGAGGCCGACGGCGGTGTAGCGGCGTTGCGCGTCCTTGACGCCCACCCCGAAATTGCGCTGCTTTTCACTGATATCGTGATGCCGGACATGAATGGTCGAAGGCTGGCCGATGAAGTGCGTAAGCGTCGCCCTGACATCAAGGTTCTTTATACGACCGGCTACACCCGCAACTCCGTTATGCATAATGGTGTAGTCGATCCTGATGTTGAGCTGATCGGCAAGCCGTTCACCTTCGACCAGTTGGCGGCAAAGGTTCGGGAGGTTTTGCAGTGCGAGACGAAGTGAAGCTTAGCGCCAATAGGCTAGGGCACAGCATTGTGTTCCACCGCCCATGCGCTGCCGCTCATCTTCTGATCTCCTGGTTCTTCTGCTAGCAGCTCACACCCACAGCATTTGTCACGCCGGCAGCGGTTGACGTGTACCGTATTTCGGCGTGGTTCTTCTGCTAGCAGCCTTACGCTTCCGTCGCCATGGACTTGTGGGCTCCTCCCGTTGGTGCATGGCGGCGGACGGTTAGCGGGTGTTGGTGACCGATGGTCAGGGTAGTACGCTGTGAGAAAGCTTTTGCGTCATTTGCCGGTGAAATTGCGATGGTTACTATAGACGGATGCCGTCGTGATGCTGATTCCAGTTGGCTGGTTACGAGTAATCACTCGCGTATCAAGGACTCTTCGGACAGCTGGCACATCGGACGGCTCGCGCCACCCGCGCTAAGGAGCACGCGAAACGGGCGAAAGCGGTAGCCAAGGCCGAGGTAACAACCGGCCAATATCCGGCGATATCATGTGACGCTACTACTTCAATTCCGCTGCAACCTGCTCGGCGTGCTGCTCGTGACCTTTAAAGATCATGAGCCCCCTCTGTAGCAAATTCTTCAATTCCGCGTTGCTAGCTGACGGAATAAGCGTGGTTTGAAGCGAGTTGTTGACAGTCCTGTGGTACGCGACTTCGTCATTGGTGTAGGCTTGGTCGAAATCGGCTCCCTTGAGCTTCGAGCGCGCCTTGCTCTTCGCTGCTGCGTCCCTAGCCAAAGCCCGGCTTGTTTCATTGTCCTTGGGTGTGACTTTGAGTTTCTTAAGTAGCGCGAGAGCCTGCTTGTTCACGGCTTCATGATCCCGCACCATATCGGTGGCGAATGCTTTCACGTCCTTGTTCTTCGACCTTTCCAGCGCCTGCTTTGCCGCGGCGATATCGATCTTTCCTGCGGTGTAAACAATATGAGCGATCTGCGGGTCTGTAGGTTGCTGTCCTTGCGCAAAGGCACTACTGCTGTTCATCAGCGCCGCAATCGCGATTGCCGTGTTCAATCGAACGAACATTCAGATACTCCTATGAAGCAATTGCAATTACTGCAGGCTCAGCTCTAGCGACTAAGATGTGGTTGCCCAGGCTCATTTTTGTCCTCCGGCTCAGAGTTGAACCCTGATGGCGAATCGCGTCTTCAGCCGGGATGCCACGGGATTTCACACGCTTCGCCACTAGCGCCGCTCAAAAAACACCCGCCGCTCCCAAGTAAGCGGCGGGGCAAGTCAGGTCATGCTCATCGCAGGATGCAACGCTCAGGGTGCGGAGCGGTTCCGGCTATTTGATGCGCCTCTAGGAAGGTCAATTAATCTTTGCTTCCATGCACGAAGAATTGCATCTCCTCCAGCGTCAGGCCCCCATCTTTGTTGGAGTCCATCGCTTTGAACATTCGCTCGTGCGCCGCTTGGAATTCCTGCAGTGAAAGCTTCCCGTCACCATTGGTGTCCGCAAGAATAAATACCATTTGCATCATCGGTGAGTGACCCATGTGACCATGGGGCGAGCCGTAGCCCATGGAGCGGTGCCACGCCGCCATGTCTGTCGAGTCCCCGTGGCCCGTCATCCCACTTTGAGTCGTGCTTTCCGGCGTCGTCAGGGTGCCGCTACCTTTACCTTGCTGAGCGGATGCAGCGCCGCTAGCGAGGACGAAAGCAGATGCAGTAAGGACAAGAAGATGGTTGCGCATTGTGGTCTCCATTGAAGCTTACACGTCAATATCGGAGAAGTGAAAACGTTCCACTACGCACACAGCGGTTGAGTATGACGTTATAGCCACTGCTCTCGATCCGTGCTCTACGAATTTGGTCTTCCGCTTCCACCCAGAAGTAATCTGCAAGGCGATGTCGGAAAGAATCACCCCAATTCGTCTTGAATCGAGTCGCTGCAGTGTCGGGAGTATCGCATGGCCGCCCGCGCCAACTGGAAAGGCTTCCTGCGCCTTTCGCTCGTTACTGTCCCGTAGCCCTTTACCCTGCCACGTCGGAATCCGAGAAGGTCAGCTTCAACCAGATCAACCTGCACACGGGGCACCGCATCAAGTACGTGAAGGTGGACGCGGACACGGGCGACGAGGTCGCCAACGACGACATCATCAAAGGCTACAAGGTGGACACTGACACCTACATCGAGGTGTCAAGGAGGAGCTCGAGAACGTCGCGCTGGAGTCAACCCGCACGATCGACATCAACGAGTTCCTGCCGAAGGCCGACATCGATCCCCGCTATCTCATCAGGCCCTACTACATAGTCCCCGATGGGAAGGTGGGGCACGACGCCTTCGCAGTCATACGCGAGACGATCCGCGGCATGGACATGGTCGCAATCGGCCGCGTGGTGCTCACCAGCCGCGAGCACATCATAGCGCTCGAGCCGCTGTCCAACGGCCTCATGGGCACGCTGCTGCGCTATCCCTACGAGGTGCGCGACGAGAAGGAGTACTTCGACGGGATACAGGACGTGAAGGTCACCAAGGACATGCTCGACCTGGCCAAGCATATCGTCACGTCGAAGGCGGCCGACTTCGAGCCGGAGAAGTTCGAGGACCGCTACGAGGACGCGCTGACGAGCTCATCAACGCCAAGCGCAGCGGCAAGACGATCGGGACCAAGCCGCGGCCCAAGGGCGAGAACGTCGTGGACCTCATGGATGCGCTGAAGAAGAGCCTCGGAGGCGCTAAGTCCGAAGCTGTCGAGATCCCGGCGCCGAAGGCCAAGAAGCGCCGCAAGGCGGCGCCGGGCCAGAAGGAAATGATCATGGCGATCGAGGGCAAGAAGCCCGCCGCGAAGAAAGCGGCTAAGCCTGAGCGCGCCGCGCGCCGCAAGGCGGGATAAGAAAGCGGCCCCGAAAATGCGCGGCCGCTCTCCCGGTTCGATGCGCGCCGAAGTGGTTACGCGCTCCGTCGATGATGACGATGACGAACCGCGCGCACCGCGCATCCACACCATTTCCAAGGACTACCTGGATGACGGCGATGGCGTCTGAATATCTGAAGGAAGTCCCGGCACGATCTGCGACTTGTTCGAGCGGTTGGCGCTCTAAGTGTATTCAGCCAACGCCGTTCTGCATCGGCTGCGCTGGCACTACCAGTCTAGAAGGGCGACCGTAGCTTAAGTGCAACGAGACCGCACCGCTGGCCTGCTGGTTCCTTGGCTGACATCGCGAACTATCGCTACGAGAGCGCACAGGCTCCGCGGCGCAATGGGAGATTGATGAGTTCTTCGATCCCTTTTCAGGTTCGGCATTCCGCTCTCTTCCCGCCGGAGATGGCCCTGATGCCGCCCGTTCCGTCAAGAGGAGGACGGCGCCGTCCCTACCGCAATGGGCGCAAATTCTACACGCCGAAGGCAAGCCCGAGGGGGCGCGACGCTTTCGTCAGATGAAAGCCGACCAACCGCGCGTGTCGCAATAGCGCAAAACCAGCCCGAACAAGGCGAAGGCGACGCAGCAATGCCAGGCGGCGCAATGCTGGACCAGCCAGGGCCCGGCATTGGTCTCGGTGACAGCAATGTGTCCCACAAGACGGTGCGCATACCACCGCCACCGAGGCCGATGAGGCTCACCGCCAAGTCGCCGAAGCTCGGGGCTCAGAGACCCCAAAGGAGCGGAAGTACGATGAACGCCAACCACATCGTCTGGGGGTCTATCCGTTGAAGTGCGGCTATCGCGTGCGCCGCGCCGGATGGAACGCAAAGGCATGTGGCTTTCGCTAAGAGCGTCGGTGGGAAGCTCGCGACGTGCCGGCAGAAGGCTTCTGGTCGGACAAGAACAGTCGGTATGCGCTCGATCAAGGCGAATTCACTAAGTGCTGCCGTGCTTAACCATGAAGACCACCGCCGGCAACGACCTGATTGCGGGAAAGGTGAGCAGTTCGTGCCTGTAGAGTATGAGCCCGCGGTCTTCGGACATGAGGCAATGTAGCTGTTGAAGCGCAGCCGCAGCGTGATTAGCCTCTTTCTCGTGCGGGACGGATGGCGCCCGTTTTCACGCGGAGATCGGATGTGAGACCTCGTTTTGCGCAGCTCGCTTTGTCCTTAGCTGTGGTGCTGCTAGCCATCATCGCAGCCCGGCCGTACATCGAGCGCGCGTTTGTCACCGCTCCGCCTCGCAGCGTCCAGCCCCGAGGTTCGCTGTCGGACATTGAATTCTCGACCATAACAATTTTTGAGCGGGTTTCTCCGTCGGTGGTGCAGGTCGCTGGTCGAACGGCGACGCCCGGTCCATTTGCCGAAGGTGGCGGTAACGGCGCGGCCTCTGGCACTGGCTTTATCTGGGATGGCGCCGGCCACGTCGTAACCAACGATCACGTGGTGCAGGGTACAAACCAGCTAGCAGTCCGCTTGGCGACGGGAGAGGTTCTGGAAGCAGAATTGGTAGGTGCAGCTCCCAACTATGATCTCGCTGTGATTCGCATTAGGAACGCGATACGATTGCCGGCAGCAGTCGCTTTGGGTTCTTCGGCTGATCTGAAAGTGGGGCAATCCGCATTCGCGATCGGAAACCCGTTCGGCCTCGATCAGTCGCTGTCCAGCGGTATCATTAGCGCGCTTAAACGTAGGCTGCCGACAAGCAGCGGTCGCGAGATCTCGAACGTGATCCAGACTGATGCCGCGATTAATCCTGGCAATTCCGGCGGACCCCTCCTGGATTCGGCTGGCCGGGTAATCGGGGTCACGACTGCCATCATTTCGCCGTCCGGAGCCAATGCAGGCATCGGCTTTGCCATCCCAGTTGACGTCGTCAACCAAGTCATACCACAGCTCATCCAGAAAGGGCGCATACCGAATCCAGGCATCGGCATCATCGCAGCAAATGAGGCGGTCGCTACGCGGCTCGGACTAGAGGGCGTGGTCGTATTTCAGGTCGCGCCGGGCTCTCCTGCAGCGCGCGCGGGACTGGAAGGGGTAAGTCGTTCAACCGGCGCAATAGGTGACGTCATTATCGAAGCAGATGGAAAGCAAGTTCGGAGACTTTTGGATCTTATTGAAGTGATAGAGAAAGTAGGTGTCGGGCGATCGATTGAAGTTACTGCCTTGCATGATGGGGGAACGAAAAAAGTCCGAATTGAAATAGTCGATATCGGAGGTTCTTGACGGTAGCGATTTTGGCTGACGCTCGGCGTCTCGCCTCACCCTCTCGCTCTTGACCTGCAGCGCAGCTTCACGCGCGTCGTTCTTGTTTCGGAATCGTTGGCTGACCCGATCTGCGCGAACGCTTTGCTCGCCCGCTAGGCGCATCGTGTTAAACGGGGCCGGCGCAGTGTCTTTAATGGGGGGCGGTGATGGATACTATCATTTTGTTGATCGGCGCCTCTCTCCTGATGGCGCTCGTCGTCATAATTGATATCTGGCTGACTGGTGTCGATTCATAAAAAGTAGTCATATGGATAGTCTGATGGTCCCTTAGGCCGCCAGAACTGCCTCAATCGTTTCGAGTCTCCGAGGAACGATGCGTTGCCCAGTCAGTTCTCGGCGCCGGGCAGGCGAAATTTGAGTAATTGGACCATGCTGATGGCTTCGCCAGTTTGGTTTGAACGAGTGTTCACTGACATCTCTCGGCAGCTACGCTGGTCATTTGTTCCGCCGCTTATGATCTATTTCGCGGGCGGGTTCTCCGGATTAACCGGCATTGTGGGAACGTTCTTCGTCAAGGAGTATCTCGGACTTTCGGCCGCGTTCCTGGCCGCGCTCGCGTTCTGGGCCGGGTTGCCGTGGACGTTGAAAATGCCACTGGGCCACTTGGTCGATCTCGTTTGGCGATGGAAGGCACTTTTGGTCTACCTTGGCGCTGCGTTGATCGCCGCCAGCCTTTGCATCATGTACGCGCTTATCACGCAGACTGAGGCCATGCGTGAATGGATGAGTGTGGATGCTTGGTTCGTGCTCAGCAGCCTGCTCGCGCCAGCCGGTTATGTCGTGCAGGACACAGTTGCGGATGCCATGTCGGTCGAAGCGGTGCCGCGCGTCCGCTCGGATGGCGAAGCGCTGTCTGAAGCGGAGAGCAAGGTGCTCCATACCACGATGCAGACCTTAGGCCGCATCGCGTTCATAACCGGGCTGATCGTCGTCGCATTGCTTAACATCGTGATGTTTGCTGGTGTGGAGGGGCTCGAGCAAGGTCAGAAGGCAGCTGTATACGCTAGTATCTACGCGATGGCGCTCGCCATTCCTGTTGTGTCAGTCAGCGGCGTGATTCTCTCTCAGGTCATGTTGGCTGCACGCGCGAGACGCTTGCGAGCGCATGGCGTTAACGCGGACGAGGCCGAACGACTCATCTATTCGCAGAGCCAAACAACAAACCCTGACTATAGGATATTCAGCGGGGGCGCCGCCTTCGTGGCTTTAACGCTGGTTATCGGGATCAGCGATATCCCCCTAGCACAAGAGATCGTGTTCTGTGGATCGATGGCAATCATTACGACCCTCATCTACCAGCTCATTCAGAAACTGCCACGGGCCAAGGCGCAAGCGCTGATCGGTACAGCGATCATAATCTTCGTGTTTCGCGCGGTCCCGTTGCCAGGGGCCGGAGCAACATGGTTCCTTATCGATCGGCTCGGTTTCGACCAACAATTCCTGTCCGTTCTTTCGTTGATTGGATCCTGTTTCGCGCTCATCGGCATGGTGCTTCTGAGGCCATTGATGGCAAAGTGGTCGATCGCCTACATCGTAGTCCTGCTGACGCTGGCCTCGGGCGTTCTGGCTTTGCCCAACATCGGGCTTTACTACGGAGTACAGGAATGGACGGGGCGCCTAACAGGCGGCGTAGTCGATGCGCGTTTTATCGCGATCATCGATACCACACTGGAATCTCCCTTGGGCCAAATCGCGATGATCCCTATGTTAGCGTGGATCGCGCGCAATGCTCCGGCCGAACTCAAGGCAACGTTCTTTGCTGTGATGGCGTCGTTCACTAACATGGCGCTGACTGCCAGCAGTCTCCTTACGAAATATCTGAATCAGATATTTATCGTAACTCGCGAGGTTAAAGACCAAGCGACCGGATTAGTCCAGGTGCCCGCCGATTACAGCCAGCTCGGCTGGCTGTTGATCACGGTGGCAGTGGTAGGAGTAACGGCGCCGCTATTGACCGTGCTTTTGGTCCAAAATTCACGGCTTAAGGCTAAGGATTGACGGCTAGCTGCTTGCAAAAGGATATACTTCATTGGAAATGCTCGCCCCCACCCGCTCCGCGATGCTCGCATCAGCCTCGCATATATAGCGGGCCGTTTATGGCCTTGGCTCTGCGATCTGACCGTAGGATCCAGAAGACTCGGTCCGAGTCGCCGACGTGTCGGTTGCCAAGCATCAAATAACGCGGCTTTGGCGGGGCAATGACCCGTGTAACCGCTATAAGCCAAGTACGAGCCGCCGGCGAGCGCGAGGACGTTCAGGAGCGGATTAGGGCGGGGCTGCGCGCCCGCCGCGGTGAGGCCAAGCCCTCCAATCACGTAGACCACGCGCTTTCCCCACGATAAGTTGGACTTCCCCTCAAACAATGAGGTGAGGTTTTCCATTGTTCGCTCCTTCCGTTGTGCGACAGGAACGCGAGCTGAAGCCTCGTTGTTCCTGGCAGGTCGGTTCTTAATCAGAGCCCTGTCACGTTTGTGTCATACACCCTCCGGAGGTCCGCTTTGCTTTGGTCAATCCCAGTCGCACGCATCGCTGGCACCGTCGTGCGCGTGCACGTGACGTTCGTACTCTTTCTCCTGTGGATCGGCGGTGCGCAATGGCGCGTAGGCGGGCGCGACGCAGCTTTTGACGGGGTGCTGTTCATGCTGCTGCTGTTCGGATGCGTGCTCGCGCACGAGTTCGGCCACGTCCTGGCGGCCCGTCGTTATGGCATCCGCACACCTGAGGTAACGCTTTGGCCCATCGGCGGCATCGCGAGCCTAGAGCGCATCCCAGAGAAGCCAGGCGAGGAACTTATCGTTGCGCTCGCCGGACCAGCCGTCAATGTCGTGATTGCGACCGTGCTTGTCGTCGTGCTTGGGGTAGGGCTTGAGGGTGGGAGCATGGCGGAGTTGGAGAACGCGCGGGCCGGCATACTTGCCAGAGTTGCATCTGCAAACATCTTTCTCGTGCTCTTTAATCTTATCCCGGCATTCCCCATGGACGGAGGGCGTGTGCTGCGAGCCGTACTTGCCATGCGAGTAAGTCACGTCGAGGCGACGCGCATCGCCGCGCGCATTGGGCAAGGAGCAGCATTCCTGTTCGCGCTCGTCGGATTGTTCGCGAACCCGATGCTGATTGTGATTGGGCTTTTCATTTACCTCTCCGCCAGCGCCGAAGCGCAGCACGTCGCTTTCCAGGACGGGGCAAAGGGCCTGCCCGTGAGCGACGTGATGTTGAACCCGGTCGAAACCCTTTTGCCGGGCTCGACCCTGGACGATGCCGTGGATCTCCTCCTGCGTACGGCGCAGAAAGAGTTCCCGGTGGTGGACGGCGCTGGCCGCCCACGCGGTGTTCTCACGAGGGACGGGATCATCGTCGCGCTTCGGCAGGGGGGAGCGGCGACGCCGATTCTTGAAGTGATGGCGCGCGATTTGCCGACGGTGCGGGACTGCGAGCCGTTAGAGTCGGCCTTGAGGCTAATGAACGCCTCGAGGTCTCCGGCCGTTCTCGTGCTCGGCGGAGACGGTAGACTGGCCGGCCTTCTCACTCCTGAGAACATCGGAGAGATGATGATGGTCCGCAGTGTGCGTCCCGATTGGCGTTTCCGTGCCCGCCGGACGGAAAGGTCGCATCTGTCCGGGACAAGGACGTGATGGATCCTCATTCACTGCGGCTGCTTCTCATATCAAGGTCGCTTCGGCTTAATTTAGCGTCAATCCTGGGATCGCGCAGAGCTTTCATGCGCGATCAAGTGCGCGCCTGAAAGAGGCGCCGTGCGTCGAGGGCGCAATAGCCGCACCGCCTGCCAGCAATCTCTCAGAGTAACCAAGCGTGATCCGGACAAGCCGGAGCAGGCCCTAACCACAACGACCGGCGGTTTCAGCAATGTCAATGATCGAGGCGCTTCACATCGATCATTACCGTAGTGATGGGATCCCCCCTGACATTGCGCCGACGAGCCGTTCAAGAACGGCCCTCAGCACTCCGCGTTGCAGACGTTTGACCCTCTTACCGCTGGCAGGGGCCGGCAGGCCAGTCGCGGAGCACAACGCAGTTTAGCTCCAGTAGCCGGTGCCGCCCTACGCAGGGCTTTGTCTCAAAAGGTGGGCATCCAATAGCGACGTTCCAAAATGAAGGAACGGAGGCCCTTTGATTTGGTTTTGTGCATTAACTTCGGCGAACAGGTCATGATGCCCGATAGTCCGCTCACATGTCTCGTCTTATCTGGAGGTCTTGGTCTTGGCGCATACCACGGCGGGGCCTTCGAGCAATTGCACAGGCAAGCGATACCGCTAGACTGGGTCGCGGGCTCGTCCGCCGGAGCCATTAGCGCCGCCCTGATCGCGGGCAGCCCGCCTGAATTGCGGGTGTCGAATTTGCGTAGCTTCTGGCAGGCTGACGCGACTTTCGGCGCCGAAAACTCCGATTCGTCCCGCCACGGTTTTGCTTGGATGAACTCGATCAGCACGCACCTGTTTGGAAGAGCGGGTTTTTTCTATCCGCGTCTGCCCCTACCAACGCCACGATTTGACGGCTTGTATGATCTGGCGCCCGCGCGTGATCGCCTGCGTGAGTTAATCGACTTTGGCAGGCTTAACAACGGCTCCCTCCGTGTCACGATTGTCGCCACGGATCTTCAGAGCGGTGATCCGGTCTTCTTCCACTCCCAATTGGAAACGATCCGTATGGACCACCTCCTTGCAAGTGCCGGCTTCTTACCTGAATTCGGTCCGGTACTTATTGAAGACAAATGGCTCGGAGATGGCGGTTTTTCCCTCAATGCGCCCTTTGATCCCATTCTCGAAGTACAAAGACCTGTTCACCTCTACATCGTCGATCTTTTCGCGAGAGACGGCCCCGTGCCTGATGGGCTGGAAGCGGCGGCAGAGCGAAAGAATGATCTACTGTTTGGAAATCAGACTTATCAACGTCTGCGATATGCTGTGGAAGCTCGCCGGCTGCGGGCACAACTCGAGGGCGCAGCCGGCGAGGACTCGATCTACCTCATTAGCTATCGACCAGGTCTGGAAGAGGCCGGACCGGATAAATCCTTCGACCTTTCGAGAACGGCAATGACGCAGCGCTGGCGGGCAGGCTTTCTGGACTTGGAGCACATTGATCCAACCTGCGCCCGCAAAGATGGTATCCACGTCGTCCGCCGTGCAGCCTCAAAGTAGTCAACGACCAACATTCGAATCGCAACGATCAAGGGCGTCGGCCCAAAAGGGCGCCTGCGGTTGTCGCCGCGGCCGGCGATTCCGAGGTCAAGAATGCCGTCACCTGACTGCCTGGGTCGGCCTCGTTTCGCGACAATTCTGCAGCGGAGATCGAACCGTGCTGGGACATCTTGAAGCGGCGCAACCAGCATCTTGGGAGGACGAAGCAGCTCCGAGAACGGGATGTTAAACTAACAAAGACGGCATCCCTAGGCGCGACATTCTAAAGGGAGGCGAAGGCTTACGTTTTGAACTTCAACGGAGTTCTTACGACGCCGATATTCCATTTCTGTCAAAGGAGAAGCAACATGGCGGTGACAGCCAACCAAGTTAATTTCGACATGCCGGCCGCGGAATTTCGGCTTCGGGCGACTGACGGCAAGACTTACAGTCTGGACGACCTCGCGGGCGAAAAGGGCACCGTCGTTGTCTTCATTTGCAACCATTGTCCCTACGTCAAAGCGGTGATCGACCGCATGGTTGCGGACGCGCGGGTACTTATGTCGGAGGGCATTGGTTTTGTGGCGATTTGCTCGAACGACGCGGCGAGCCATCCCGAAGATTCATTTGAAAATATGAAGCATTTCGCACAGGCGCACAGCTTCCCGTTTCCTTATCTGCACGACGAGACCCAAGCAGTCGCGCGAGCATATGGGGCGGTGTGTACGCCGGACTTCTTCGGTTACAGCGCCGACCGCAAGCTCAAGTACCGCGGTCGGCTCGACGAAGGCCGCAAGACTCCGCCCCCCGCTGGGGCGCCGCGAGAGCTCGTCGAAGCCATGCGGGCGATTGCGAAAACCGGTGTGGCGCCGGCTGATCAAAGCCCTTCACTGGGTTGCTCGATCAAATGGAAGGAGGCATAAAACCGAGGAGCTGCACCACCTTACGCGGTTCGAGTCAGACATAGCGAACGGGTTACTCGCATCGGTCCCGAGTTAAAGGGGCTTATGCGGATCGCTCTTCCTACATCTCGCGAAGGCCGGTAGATGTCCCAATCTAGTTTTTAGAGCGCCAAGTTTTCAATTCCTCTTACGCCGTTTTTGCCGCGGCATAATCAAATCGAGGTTATCACTGTTCGGTCCTCTCCTCCGTGTAGGCGATTAGCGCAGTACGGGCCCGAGCCAAGTCCTCTCGCGCGACCGTGAGGATCTGCTCAGCAGCATCGAGAGCGGCGAAAGCTCCCACCGAAGGGCTTGGACGTTCAGCAGTAACTATTACCCAGGCGGCGTCAACTTTAGCGAGCGCCGCGTGTAAATTCGCGATAGCGCGGCCGATCGCGTCGTAAAGCGCAATCTCTTGTTCGGGTATAACCTTCTTCGACATTATCCACCCTTTCCAATCTTCAACAAGCCGTCTGCCGTACCGAGGGGGGCTGCAAGCATCTGCCCACCTCAAAGATCATTGCAGTTCGCGAACGCAAGAAGCGGTTAAGCAGGGAGGTGAAAGCCGCAGAGACTGCTCAGGATGAAGTTCAACCTCAGCCTGCTTTAAGCGCCGCAGGCGGCTAGTTTTAACAGCTGGCCACAAACCAGAAGTCAGCATCTGCACTTACCAAGGCTTTGTGCGCTAACCAGTCAGCCAATCGCCGGACAACGACCGACGCCCCCGATCCGCGCGGTCGGACTGGAGGATCCGCTTGTAGTGGCGGATGTTGTTTCGAATGCACCCCTATCGATAAAGCTCGCAAGTCTGCTCTCGCTGTAGAGGGGCAGATGATGAAAGCTGGCTGCATTGCCATCGAGTCCGCTCATTCGGTTCGCTGCTCGCCGCGCGGGCGACCATTGCAAGCCAACTCCCTCATCTGCATCAGAGGAGAACCGGCGGCGCCTAAGCCGCCGGCCCGGCTGTTCCTCAGCCCTTGATCGCAATGCGCTTCACCTGTGACTGAGCCTTCGGGCTCTTGGGAAGCACGACGTTCAGCACACCGTTCTTGAAGTTGGCCTCGATCTTGTCTTCCTCAACCTCGACCCCGAGGGGGATGCGCCGCTCGAAGTGGCCATAGAAGCGCTCGGAGAATTGCTTGTCCTGGTCCTGGACCTCAGAACGTTTCTCGCCCTTCAACGTCAGCACGCCGTCGTCGAGCAACACCTCAAGATCCTTTTCTTCGAGACCGGGGATTTCGGCCGTTACCTTGACCTCCTTGTCAGTATTGGAAATCTCGACGTTCGGCCAAGCCGCGCTGAATGACGATAGCGAGCCGAACGTCGGCACGCGACTATCAAACCCGCGGAAGACGTCATCAAATAGCCGGTTCATCTCCCGATGCAGCGAGAGGAACGGATTGCGATCGTCGTCGCGAAACACCGTAGGAACCTGATTGTTGGAGCGGCCCCACGGAATCAGGTCACGTACACTCATGATTATCTCCTTTCTGTAGCTGTCAGTTGCAAAGCTCTCCCATTGGCGTCGGGCACACGGTCCGACGCCTTTTGGAGCCCCGCTGACGAGAGCCTTAGGCGGCCTGCTTCTCGGCCTCGATCTGCTTACCGGCCCCTGCCAGCCCCTCGCTCCCGGCGATGGTGATGCGGCGAGGCTTCATCTCTTCCGGAAGCTCGCGCTTCAGGTCGATAGTCAGCAAACCGTTCTCGAGGTTCGCGCTCACAACCTTTACGTGGTCGGCAAGTTCAAAGCGGCGCCGGAAGGCCCGTGCGGCAATACCGCGATGCAGATACTGCCCGCTCGCTTCATCCTGGCCCGACTTCTGGCCGGCGACCAGCAGCATGTTCTTCTCCTGCGTGATCGTCAGATCATCCTCGGACAAGCCGGCCACCGCCATGGTGATGCGGTAGTCGTCCTCACTCTTCCTGACGATGTCGTAAGGTGGCCAGGGATCGATCGACGTCACGCGGCTCGCGGACTCCAGCGTATCGAGCATTCGATCGAAACCGATCGTCGATCGGAACAGAGGTGCAAAATCGAAGGTGTTTCTCATAGCCATATCCTCCTTGGAAGCAACATGGATATAAGGGCGCCAAAGGGGCTGACGCCCTTCGGAAAACCATCCCTTCTTCAGCAGATGGCGATTTGGATTTGGGTGCAGCTCAACATCCGTCAAGGGGACGAACTCGCGGAAATCGAGCTGCATCAGCGCCCCCCGAACGCTTATAGAACTCGCGATGAGCGGTGGGTAAGGGAACGGTGACACAACGCATGGCTCTTATACGCGACCATGTTCTTTCCATGCTTGGTCTAGCCAACGAGACTTTGCTAACTGAGACCATCGCGAGCGCTGCCGAACTGACCCGGGCTCGGGCATGGGCGAATGAAGCGGTCAACGAAGGCCGGCCGCTGCCCAGCGGACGGACCGCCGAACTCTCACCCCGCGAGATCACGAAAAAGAGGAAGAGACTCACCACGGCGCCCGTCACTAGGATGACAAGCCGCCATACCGCGAACAACCTCGCGGAAGTCAGACGCGATTGAGGCGCTAAAAATTTTCACCGTGCCCTCTTGAAATCTACAGCCGTTTTTCTAATTCGATTTTTGCCGCTGAAGAAGCGGTCTCGAGCGCTAGAAGGGCTCGAGGATTGAGACGGGCGCCGGCCGGTGTCCGACGTCCGCTCGTATCCATCTTGCTCCAAGGAGGATTTGGCTATGAGAGCTTATGATTTTGCACCCCTGTCGCGGTCCACCATCGGATACGACCATCTTTTCGACCTCTTTGATGCGGCGCAACGCACCGAGGGTGAGGATCATTATCCGCCCTACAACATCGAGCGGCAGTCTGAAGACCGCTACCGGATATCGCTGGCGCTGGCCGGTTTCTCGCCGGATGAAATTGCGGTGACGGCCGAACAGAACGTGCTCTCCATTGAAGGACGCAAGACGGAAGCGGCCAACAAGGATTACCTGTACCGGGGGATCTCGGCGCGCCCGTTCAAGCGGACCTTTAATCTCGCCGACTACGTCAAGGTCGAAGGCGCGACATTCGAGAATGGTCTGCTCCAGATCAAGCTCGTGAGGGAAATCCCCGAGGCGATGAAACCTCGGCGCATTCCCATCGGTGTTGCTCCTGGTCCGCAGATCCAAGAGATGCGCGCCGCTTAACCGCACCTGCACATCGGGCTGGGCGGCATCGATCGCCGCCCAATACCCATCAGTTGATCCCCAATGAAAGGAGAAGGAGGGGAAGATGAAGTGTGTCGTTCATGATCAAGTTGCATCGATGCAGTTTCGCCCCGATGCGCATCACCGCTCCGTTCCAGCGGTTCTCAAAGATCCGAAGCTCTGTTCCGACGAAAAGCGGGCCATTCTATCGGCCTGGGCATCCGATATGTATGCGGTCGAATCCTCGCCCACGCTGAGAATGATTCCAGGGCATACGGCGCCGCTCCAATTGAGCGAAATTCTCAGCGCGCTACGGGTCTTGAATGATGACGATCCGCCACCACGGGGCGCAGCGGCGAAACGAATGACGGCCGGAAATGGAGAGGCCGATAGCCATGCCGCCATCGCTCCGGCGGTAACCCACCTGGCGCGTCTGCGGCGAGAGGCGGACCTGCGAGCTGCGTCCATAAAGACGCATCGAGACAGTATCCGCCGCTACAAGCGGATTCTGCAGACCAATCTCACGGATCTGGAACGTCAGTTCGTTGTGCGGCGATTAGCTGAAGAACAGTCTGCTATCCGTAACTTGTCGCAAGCACGTACTTGGGAAGGTACAGATGACGACCTCTCACATGCGGTGCTGGCAAGGCCCCCGAATCGTGCTTCGCCAAAAGCGCAAGAAGGACTTGAAGTGGCCGCTCACGGTCTTGCTTGACCTCTAGCCGGACAGCGGTTTGGCGAAGCGTAAGCTCAGAAAGGGAACAAAGCCGCCCACCTTTGCGGAGTATAGGAAAGGAAAATGACATGAGAAAGCTTGCTCTTGGAATCGTCGCGGCAGCAACGCTCCTCATCGGGACGATTGCGCCGGCATCGGCTCATTGGCGTCATCACTACTGGGGCGGTCCCGGGATAGGCCCGGGGGTTGCTCTCGGGCTTGTTGCGGGAACACTTGCCGCTGCGGCGGCGCCTCCGATCTACTATGGACCGGTCTATCGCCCGCCTCCTTATTACTTTGGTCCGCCCTATCGCGTCGTCCGCACCTATCCGCCCGTTTACCCATATTGGTATGGCTGGTGATGACAGAAAAGGCTCGGCTCTCGCCGAGCCTTTTCTCCATGCGTAACCAGCATCTAAGGTTGATCCTCACGTTTACAGGCACCGCGTATCCATGCCGCTTTTGGCTGATGGTTATGAGGGCCGCTAATCTAGCGCCGTTACCTGACTGGGCTCATCCTATCCCGACGGAAGGCTTCGTCTCGTGGTCAAAGTCGGAAAATCGCGCAGCGAACTTCGCATCGTCGAGATTCCTTATGGCTTCTCGATGAGCGGCAAACCGTCATCGGGATGAGCTATCGGACCGCGTCCGAATACCCGGCGGAAGGACAAGAGTCGAGGGCGTAGGCGCCTTAGCTCGCGAGCCAACTCGACTCCGTTCACACACATTACGCTTCTGAGAAGCCGAGATGCACGTCCCGGCCGTCCCCGCTAGAAATGCAACTACGCTAAAGCCATGGTTTTTGGATCCGACGCGGCACGTTCGGCCAGCTTCTCTCACTCAACGGCTACGGACGCATTTGCTCCTCCGGCCGCGAAGCGAATAAAGATATGGGAGGGCCGCGCGGTGCGCTCTTGTCGAGGATCTTTGGTCGCGGCGGAGCGATGCCACTTCTTGGTCGTTTAAGGATGCTTGATAATCTCAGGCGCTCGCTGCTTGCGCCGACCACGCTTGATGGGCGGCTGCTGGTTTTTGCCGATGCCAGCGGCCATGATCGGGCTCCGCTCGTCCTCGCCACCGTTGCCACCCGGCGCTCCTCCCGAGTGTCTTATCCTGCCACGTCGCGCCGGGCTTCGCGTGCGCCAATGATCTCGGCGCGCTTGGAGTCTCCGCCTCGGGGCTGCCCGCGACATGCCGTTGAGAAGCTCAGGACTTGGGGGAGGCGTTGTCAGCCATGGCAACCGGCACGGTAGAAACTATTTGTCGCTTCCCGCGTTACAGCGGTGATGAAGACGGATCCTCCAAATGACACGGCCGACTGACGTGGCCAAACATCCGGGTACACTCCTGCGCGAGCAAGTGCTGCCGGGGCTGCGTTTATCAGTCAGTCAGGCGGCGCGAGACCTTGGCATTGCTCGTCAGACTCTCCACCGCATTCTTGCCGGAGAAGCTGCCATCACCCCGGAGATGGCGGCGCGCTTGGAACATCTTTGCGGCGTATCTTCTGTCTTTTGGCTGCGCTGCCAGAATCGTCACGATCTGCAACGCGCGAGGAAGGAACTTGACGCTGTCTTAAGGCGCATCCCGCTGCATCCTCTCTCCGAGACAATCGTCAAGAAGATCGGAGCCTATGATGGACGTTAGGACAAAACTGGTCGATCGGGCCCGGACGGGTGTACCTGGACTTGATGATGTCTTAGGGGGCGGCCTCACCACCGGGCACGTATTTTTGCTCGAGGGAAATCCCGGGACCGGCAAAACGACTATTGCGCTCCGCTTTCTTCTGGAAGGCGCGGCGGCGGGCGAGCAGTGCCTCTACATCACTCTTTCGGAGACCGAGCAGGAGCTGCGAAACGGTGCCGCCTCGCATGGCTGGACCGTCGATGGCAATATCGAGGTGTTCGAACTCGCCCCCGCCGAAAGCTTGCTGGATGCGGATCAGCAGCAGACCCTGCTTTATTCCTCCGACCTCGAACTGGGCGAGACCACGACGTCTCTTTTTAGAGAGTTTGAGCGCGTAAAACCATGCCGCGTCGTCTTGGATAGTCTCTCAGAAATTCGATTGTTAGCCCAAAGCTCTCTGCGTTATCGACGGCAGATTCTGGCCCTTAAGCATTACTTCTCGCGGCATGGCACGACCGTCCTGTTGCTCGATGATCGAACCACCGAAGCGTCAGACAAAACGACGCACAGCCTGGTACATGGCGTCATCATGCTTGAGGAACTAACGCCGAACTACGGTGCCGAGCGACGCCGCCTTCGAGTTTCCAAATACCGTGGACAGACGTTCCGTGGCGGTTACCATGATTTTGTGATCAGGAAGGGTGGCGTCACTGTCTTCCCCAGGTTAGTGGCGTCCGAACATCGGACGGGCTTCGTGCGGCGCCAGATCAAGAGCGGCGTTCCGGAGCTCGATGCCCTTCTTGGCGGGGGCATCGAACAAGGATCGAGCACCTTGATATTGGGCCCCGCCGGCACGGGAAAGAGCACTTTTGCGCTCCAATTTCTCACGGCCGCATGCCAGCGCGGTGAAAAAGCAGCGATGTTCATCTTTGACGAAGAGCTTGGTCTGCTGTTCGAGCGCGCGAAGGTCATGGGATTCGCGCTGGAGGAATTACGCGACGCGGGCCTACTTCATATTGAGCAGCTCGATGCCGCGGAATTATCGCCGGGCGAGTTCGCTCAGCGGGTCCGCGACCGGGTTGATCAGGCGCAAGCAAAAACAGTCTTAATAGATAGCCTCAACGGTTATCGGGCGGCGATGCCGGAGGAGAATTCGCTCGTCCTGCATATCCATGAATTGATCCAGTACCTGAACCGGCAAGGGGCGAACACGTTTCTGACCGTGGCGCAACATGGGCTCGTCGGCGACATGAAGACCCCGGTCGATGTCACCTACCTTGCGGACACCGTCATCCTGCTGCGCTATTTCGAGGCATCGGGAAAGGTGCGCCGCGCAGTCTCGATCATAAAAAAGAGGACCGGGAGACACGAGGAGACGATCAGAGAATTCCGTATCAACGAGAGCGGCCTCAGATTGGGCGAGCCTCTTGATCAATTTCAAGGAATTCTCCGGGGTGTCCCGACATTCGTCGGAGGTGGACCGCTTCTAGCCAAGCAAGCTGCGGGGGATGGTCATTCCTAATTCGGCCACCACCAGAGCGGTGATCTTTGCCCCGCAGGGCCGCGACGCTACGATCGCGCGTACTCTCCTGGAAGAGGCTGGAATCCGTTCGATTGTCTGCGCAAATCCGCTTGAGTTCGAAAGCAGACTGGATGACGACGCCTGCTTCGCCCTTGTCACGGAGGAAGCTTTGCGGCTCGTCGATCTGCACGGAATCCGGACGCACCTATCAGCGCAGCCGGCCTGGTCGGACTTGCCGTTCATCATTTTGACCCAGCGCAATCCCGCATCAGAACCTAGCCCCGATGCCACGGTGCTCTATGAGATTGCCACCAATGTCACGCTCCTGGAGCGGCCATTCCGGCCCGCGACATTTGTCAGCGTCGCCCGGACGGCATTCAAAGGCCGCCGGCGGCAGTTCGAGGCGCGTAATCTCATCGAAGAACTCCACGAGGGCGAGGAACGTCTGCGCACGGCCCTCCTCGCAGGCCATCTCGGCACGTGGGAACTGGATGCGACCGATTTGAGGTTGACCGCGTCGGCAGCCTTTAAGGCACTTTTCGGCTGCGTTTCCGACGATCCTTTCTCCTATGAAGACCTGCTCAACAGCATCCCCGGTGACGATCGGGAGCGTTTACGGGAGACCGTGCGTATCACGGTCAAGACGGGCGCCGATTGTGCCGTTGAGTTCCAAAATGTATGGCCGGACGGCAGCATTCATTGGGCTGACATCAGGGCACGCCTGGTATGCGACAGGGCGGGCCGCCATCCGCGTCTGGTCGGGGTGGCGTCAGATATCACCGATCGAAAGACGAGCCAGGAAGGCTTGACGACGCTCAACGAGATGCTTGAGGAACGTGTCGCGGCGAGGACCGCCGAATTGAGGGAGGCGCACGCCACCGTGCTTGCTGAAATCGCCCAAAGAGAGCGGGCGGAAGAGCAACTGCGCCAGGCCCAAAAGATGGAGATGATCGGCCAACTGACTGGGGGCGTTGCCCACGACTTCAACAATCTTCTGATGGCGGTGCTGGGCAACCTTGATCTGCTGCGCAAGCATATACCAGATGACCCAAGGACCACGCGTCTCATAAACGGGGCATTGCAGGGTGCACAACGGGGAGCGGCACTCACTCAACGTCTGCTCGCCTTCGCCCGACGGCAGGACCTAAAGGTAGAACCCAAGAATTTGGCAGATCTCGTCCGCGGGGCCGCCGATTTGATAGAGCGCTCAGCCGGCACTCACATCGAACTGCGTCAGAACCTTCCCCCGGATCTTCCGCTGGCTTTGGTGGACGCCAATCAGATCGAACTCGCCGTACTCAATCTGGTCGTCAACGCCCGCGATGCCATGCCCGACGGTGGGGTCCTATCAATCACGATTGATCATGTAAAAATTCCGAAAACCTCCGACCTCCCAGCAGGGCATTACGTGCGGTTGGTCGTGAGCGACACTGGACACGGGATGGATGCCGATACAATAGAGAAGGCGACGGAGCCGTTTTTCTCGACGAAAGGGATTGGGAAAGGCACAGGTCTAGGGCTCTCGATGGTCCATGGATTGGCAGTACAGCTCAATGGCGCGTTACGGCTGACGAGTGAGGTCGGCGTCGGCACCAAAGCGGAGTTGTGGCTGCCGGTCACCACCATGATCGCTGCTAAAGAGAAAGCGACAGAGCCCTGCTCGAGCGGTGAGGCGGCGGAGAAGATAACCATTCTTGTCGTTGACGACGACGCTCTCATCGCCATGAGCACCGTCGATATGCTTGAAGATCTTGGTCACGAAGTCATTGAAGCTAATTCAGGCGACCGCGCGCTTGAAATCCTCCGCCAAGACCGAGCCATTGACCTCCTTGTAACCGACTATTCGATGCCGCGGATGAATGGCGCGCAGCTCGCGGCCGCAGCTCGGCAAATTCGGCCTGAGCTTCCCGTGCTATTAGCGACCGGATACGCGGAGTTGCCGAAAGGGTCAGGTAACGGCTTACCGAAGATCGGTAAACCCTATCGGCAGGATCAACTGGCAACGGAAATCAAGCGGGTGCTGAAACAGAGCGCTGGGTCGCAGACCCTCCGGTTCACGAGCTGACTGTCACCCGCTGCAGTTTCTTTCGGCACGAATATCTGCACTGGCGGCGAGTAGCCCGAATTCATGAGAACATTGGTGAGATGATGATTGTCCGCAATGTCCGCCCCGATTGGCGCTTCCGGCGCGCCGGACGGAGTTTTGCATCGGTCCGGGACGATGATGTGATCGAGAGAGCCCGCGAAGCCAGTGACGAATAGATCAGCGACTTCCGGAGGCACTATGGGAATTTTGCCGTTGCCCAGGCGGCGGTGCTGGAGCGTCTGCATCTTGCAACTAAATGGCCCCGCGCCAACGAGGGCGGGATCGCCGCCATTAGGGAGTGGATTGATAATCAACCACACGCCCGCCTGGTGATCGTGGATGTGTTGGCAATGTTCAAGGCAATCACCAAGGGAAAGTATCAGACGCTTTACGAGGCGGATTATCTTGCCATCAAGGAACTGAAGCGCCTGCGCCCTAGGATTGGCGCGAGAAACAGACCATCGAGCACAACGAGGCGATCGACAGCCAACTGCGATTGATCGCCGAGCAAATCTTCCGCCACGCGATCCGCCCGCGCCTTCCTGACTCTAAGGTCATCGAGCACGACAAAGCCGCGATCAGACCGCGGCAGCCACAGAGCGTAATCCACGCAACCACTGCCGAGCGTTGAAAATATGGCCCTTTCTTCACATTCCGCTCGAGAAGCAACGCCGCTAACCGCATAGTGCATGGCGAGCTCAGAAACTAGAGCATGTACTAACTCTCTGGCAGCGCCGGCGAACCACGACTGCGGTGGCAGGGCGCGTTTCGTCGTCTATATGGCGGGCAACGCATCTATCGGCAAGAAGTTCGGCAAAGAAGCCTGATCTCGACAATATCGCGAAAACGTTGAGCGACGCATTTGACGGTGCCGTTTTCCGGGATGACGCGCTGATCACGCGGGCTGTCCTCGAAAAGACCTACGAGCCACAACCGCCCGTGTTGTTTACGGTGAGGGCAGCGCGATGATCGACTTCGGCAAGGTCAATGCCGCAGCGATAAGCGTTCTGCCATCTCTGCTCGACCGCTGGTTACCCGGTGGACGAAGGGGGGCGCGAATATGTCGCGCGCAACCCGCGCCGTGCCGACCGCACAGCGGGAAGTTTCCGCATCAACATGACCACGGGCCGCAGGGCCGACTTCGCCACGGACGCCGCCGGTGGCGATCCGGTCAGCCTTGCCGCCTACCTCTTCGATCTGTCGCAGCTCGATGCCGCGCGCCGGCTCGCCGCGATGCTTGGAACGCACGAGAGATGAATATGCTTACTCGAGATGAGGCGTTCGCGCCATTGAACGAAGCCAGTGCTACGTGACTGGCGCCTGATGACGATTGGCATCCGGTGCTGCCGGTGCCGAGGGATGCTCCAGAACTCTCTATGGGCATCATCAATCGCGTTTGTCCTGAGGGGTACGCTTTCACCACCCAATGGCGCTAGCCGCAGCCAAACAGGTGAAGCCCTTCACCTTCTGCGAGAGCTCAACGGCAAGCGGGGAATGGCAATGCCAAGCTTTCCACGAACCCAGCCCGCTTTACGATCTGGATCGCCTTGCTGCTCGCCCTGATGTCCGGTGCTGGTAGTGGAAGGCGAGAAGACCGCCGATGCCGCGACTATTCGTTTCAAGAACCACGTGGTAGTTACGTCGCCCGGTGGTTCGAATGCTGCCCGAGAGGCTGACTGGTCCCCGCTCAAAGGCCGCCGTGTCGTGATCTGGCTCGATGCCGATGAGCCTGGATCGAAATTCGCCGACGCTGTGGCCGATCTGTTGCAGGCCATCGCCATATCGACCCACGTTGTGGCTATCCTATCGGCCATGCCTCGAGGGTGGGATTTGGCGGACAATGTGCCGCCAGGCTAAACGATGAGGATAGATACAGCTTTCGTTGCTAAATGATCTCAGGTGCGCCTTCTCGAGCAGGAAGAATCGCAGCATCCCGTCTTTATCGTCCTGCTCCTCCGGCCATAATCGCGAATCGGACATCGCTTCTCGATAAGCGGCCATAAAGGTCTGCGTCGCCTCGTCACGCCATGCCGACAGGGCCTCCGTCAATCGTCCATCGTCGTCCGCTCCGGTTATCTATTGTTTCCCCTCCACGCCGAGGAACTCATAACGGCCATCTTATCGCTGCCGCTCGGTCAGCAACCATCACCAACGGCTGGCCAGCCGTCATGTCGATCACCTCGACGTTGCCGCGAGTTGAGCGATTCATCCCCGAACTGCTGCCCGTCGCCATCCGGGATTACGTTATGGACATCGCTGACCGCCAGCAATCCCCGCCAGATTTTGTCGCCGTCTCCGCAATCTGTGCCATCGCTGCTGTCGTCGGAACCGTGTACGTGTCCGACCGAAACAGAATGACGATTGGGAAATCGTGCCAAACCTGGGGGGAGCGATTATAGGCCGCCCGAGCGCCATGAAGTCTCTCGCAATGCAGGCTGCACTTGGCCCATATGCCATCATCGACGATCTGCGCAAAAAGTGGGAGAAAGAAATCAAGAGCGCTGAGATCGACGACGCGCTATTTAATCTCAACGCTAAGGATGCGAAAAAAAAGGCAGAAAAGGCGTTTCAGAACGCGACCGTGACTCTGCGCGTGAAATTCTTGAAGGCTTGGCCGGTGCTAATGAAAATAAGCGGCCGTGCCCTCGCATTGTGGTGAACGATGCCACGGTCGAAAAGCTGGGCGAGCTTTTGAATGAGAACCCGCGCGGTCTCCTGCTGATCCGCGACGAGTTGCCTGGCTTCCTCGCCAATATGGAACGCGAAGATCGTCAGAGCGAGCGCGCCTTTTACCTTGAGGCGTTCAACGGTGACGGTCGTTTTACTTATGACCGCATCGGACGCGGAACCGTTCATATTGAATACTGCACGGTCGGCATCATTGGCGGCGTTCAGCCATCCCGCATCGCTCCTATCGTTCGTGGTGCCATAGCCGGCACCAGCAATGATGGGCTGATCCAGCGCTTTCAAATGGTCGTCTGGCCGGACGACAGGGGTTCGTGGCAGTGGGTGGACCGAAAGCCAGATGCGTCCGCGCGCCTCGCCTACGAACAGGTGTTCCGTGACCTGTACGATTTGCCGATGGGCACCCCGGAGAGCCCGGCTGTGCTTCGGCTCTCAAACGATAGCCAGGCGTTGTTCCAGGAATGGATGACCGAAATCCAGTCCGAGGCCCGGTCGGGGACGATGGCACCGACGCTCGAAAGCCACATCCTGAAGATGCCAAAGACAGTGGTGTCACTCGCATTGTTGTTCGAATTGATCGACGGTGGCCGGTCTGAGGTGAACGAGAGGGCTATGCGCATGGCGCTCGCTTGGGCTGAATACCTGCGCAGCCATGCCAACCGGCTCTATTCGTCCGGCAGCACGGTGGTTGAAGATAGAGCCCGGCTGATATTGGAGCGCTGTAACCAGCTTCCCGATGAATTCACGGCGCGTGCAGTCCACCAGAAGGATTGGGCGGGTTTATCCGACCGTGACGTGGTCCAAGCTGCAATTGAATTGCTAGTGTCTACACACCATTGCCCGGTAGTCGAAAAGCCCACCACCGCAGCCGGTGGCAGGCCGTCAGTCACCTATCGCTGGAATCCGATTCTCCGGAGGGCGTGACGTGGGCAAGTGGCTTGCGGCTCTGAAACAAACGAAAATACTAAAATCGCGGACCTTCAGAACCTTCAAAACCCACCCAGCGAGGGTTTTGAAGGTTTTGAGAGGCTGTGTTTAGGTGACACTGGTAATTTTCCGGCGCCCAAGGCTACCGCCTGGGATGGCGTTTTGAAGATGCCGGTTTCGCGAGAATGCAAAAATTCTTTGCCCGACTCGGACTACCTGCATGATCTGTACGAAGAACGTGCGGCCATCATGGAGTATGACGCCGGCATGTCCCGTGGCGACGCTGAGGCGGCAGCCTGGGCCGATGTTTTTGGCACCCGGCCCCGCCCATCTGGGCAGAGCGGGTGGCCGAGCTGAAAATCAATGATCAGCGGAGGCGGTGGGGCTGTGGTGGTAAAGGCTAGTTGCCAAACAACTGTGGCGGTAATGGCTGGCATGTTGTGGCAGCGGTGACCCGGTTGTCGGGGTGCGATGGGTTCGATGGACACCATCGTGGCGCATCTCAATGGTACGTTTCATTCCGGTGGCGCGTGGCGGAGACGGTTGAGTGGGTTCCGGAGGCGGTCACGGTTAAGCTGTGAGGGCGCTTTTCCGAAACTCTAATAAATAGTCCCACTCCGCGCGTTCAGGGATGACAATTTTGCCCGTTCGATCAGGTGCCTACGCCGAAAGGACGGTCGTTTTCACGGGCCTAGTTTTCGAGTCCTCTTACGCTGCTTTTCCTCACCATTCGCCGGTGGGGTAGTGGCGATGGTTACGGTAGACGGAAGCCATTGTGATGCTGCCTCCAACGTAACCAGGCACGCGGACTTTTCGGACTCTGTGAAGCGGTTACGATTCAAGCCATCGCCTGAATTTCCTGACCAGAACACCGCCTATGTAACCAGAGGTCGAACGGCTGAGAACGTTGAACATGATCGACGGCATAGAGTGCTTTTCTCCCCATCGTATAGGCTTTATGCTCTGAATCGTCATCGAGGGCGATGCCCCGGGGCTGACCGGGGAAGCGCTCTCAAATATGGCCTACCAATCCTCATCCCCATTATGAGGCCGCCGCCGCCTCCTTGGTCCTTCTCCTGCTCAATCAATCAAATCCCAGCGGTAACCAATTTCCGAGTCCTGACAGTTCGGAAAAAGAGGCTGCTAGATCGTCGCATACAGAGTCTTGCAACGCATTGGCATATCCGAGCGCCGCCAAGTCCGCACCGGGCCTGAAAGCACTCAAGAGCAAACAGCACACCGCCTGGTCGTCCGGCGATTACGCCCGCATTGTCGTCTCTCTTCAGCGTCGGCGAGCAACTGGCCGAAAGGATTGATCTGCGCGCTGGACAGAAGGTGCTCGATATCGCCGGCGGGCAACGGCAATACCACGCTGGCCGCGGCGCGCGGTGTTGTGACGTATCATCCAGGGACTACGTGGAATCACTGCTCGCACACGGCCGTCCACGTGCAGAGGCGGAAGGCTTGCGCATCGATTTCGCATTGCCGACGCTGAGCATCTACCGTTCGAGAATGGATCGTTCGGTGCCATCGTCTCGACCTTTGGCGCCATGCTTCGGACGCACTCAAGCCTTTAGAATCCGTACTTGCGATGCCGAACGACAAAAGCGTCCTTCCCGCCCTCGAGGATTTCCTCTGCGAGCACCGCGACGCTTTTCTTGTCGATCGACCCCAGCGCCTCCGGCGCGATCTCGGCAACGCCCTCTCCAGCTTCGCCAACCGCGCGCATACCGACAATCAGTTCCGCATCGCCAAGGACGGGAATATTCGCGTTATGAGTCGCGAAGATAAACTGGCGGCGGCGCTTCTCGCTCCGGATACGCGGCAAAGGGTTGCTTGTTTCCGTCTAACAAGTTGAAGTTGTGCGCAAAGGAGGGCCTCAATAGACTGAGCTAATGCGGCAATCAGAACTGATTTAGGTGCTATCGGAGGCGGTGAACCAATTCTTTTGGTTCTTAGGGGCTGGCACGTCTCAAAGTGCCGGTCTGCCGGCCGCATGGGATGTGATGTGGGATCTGAAGCGTCGGCACTGCTGCAAGGAAGAGAACCAGGAGATCGCCGCGAACGACGTCGAGAACGCCGCCGTTCGCGAGAAGATCACGGCATATATGGACGCGCACAACTTCCCACCTCCCGGCGATCCGGGCGAGTATTCCGCGTGCTTCCGATTGTACCATATGCCCTACGACTAGGCAGGATTGCCTCTTTGGAGGAAATGGGCGATTAGGCCCTATACGCCCGCCAGACGCACGAGTGGCCCCAAACGGGGCCACTATCGTTTCAGACTTTTGCGTTCGCCCTGGCGCGTGATACGGCGTTTTGGGGCACAACAGGCTCGGCGCCTCAGATGGCAAGGACGAGCCTGTAGGTTAGCGCGGCAAAGAAGACTCGGCTGCCAACGGCGGCGACGCCGAGAAAGCAGCGCTCTACGAAATCGGGTTGGTGCACGGACATGTTTCCGGAGCGCTCTCCGGCGCTCTCATCACCGACAAATGCCTCGAGCCGCTCGGTGATGCGGGGAACTATGCGCCTGTCGCGCCAGCGACGCTACAGATAAATCTTCTTCCCGATTGAGAACCTTTCTCGAGCGCGCGCTAGTTACTCATTACCCGCCATTGGCTCATCCCTCCCATGACGCGCTTTTTCCTCCTCATCCTTACGGTCGGTTTCGTCGTGCTGGCGAGCGCGTTGGCGGTTTTCGCATTCAGCCTTTAGTCAGGGCTTGCGGAAAAGAACGTTTCGTGAACATACTCGCAGGCCCCTACCCGCGAGCCTGCCATGCCCGACCTCCCCTACCTCAGAAGCGAGATCGAGCGCATGCGCTACCAGATCGGGCGCCAGCGCAAGGAGATACGAGCGCTCCAGCGCGCCGGCATCCCTACGAAGGCCGCCGAAGAGCTGCTGGAGCGGATGCTGGTGAAGGTCGACGGGGCTGTGCGCCGAGCGCGACCGCCAGCGCAAGGAGCAGCTGGTCAAGTATCCGGGCACCAACAAGCCCATCAGGGGAGCCGCCGAGCGGCGCATCCGGTGAGCGTCTACCGCCGCATCCTCCGGGGCGCGGACATCTCCACCCCTATTGGGTCGCGCTTCAGGAAGAGAAGTGCGTGGGCGCGCAATACGAGAATCTGAGAGCCTTCAGCGAGGAGCGCGGGCTGTCGCTGTCCCCGCACGGGCATTCCGTGGCGCGCGAGCACGAATGGTACCAGGTCTTCATGTTCGCCGTGGAGGAGCACGCCGAGATATTCCGCGCGGCGTTCGGCGGCGAGCGCATGCATCCTTCGGAGAGGGGCAAGGGAGCGCGCTGGGCGCAGTGGAAAAAGGCGACGAATGAGCGAAAGTCTAAAAGACAGCATTAGGCGTATCAAAGGCTTGTGACCGGCTGCGTCCACTAGTGCACTGAACTACGGGCGGTGCGTGGCGTTATCAGCCGACACCGCGCGGCCCCCCTCTGGCATTTATCGGTGATGAGAACGCACGATAGCGCTCCCGCCTTCCTCTCACGCAAAGGAGCGCGCCATGCCTCTCACGCAAAGGAGCGCGCCATGCCTCTCACGCAAAGGAGCGCGCCATGCGGCGACGTTTCAGACAGATTACATCGCTCCAGGACCGCCTCGCGGAATTCGCCGAGGGCGAGCGCGCCAAGTCGGAAAGCATGCCGGACAGCGCGGAGCGGTACGAACACCTCAAGAAGATACGGCAGGCCGAAACCGCGGCGAACATAGAGGCGTGGGCGAACGCGCCCGAGCTACAGCCGCCGAAGTGATAGGAACGGGTTGGGCTCCCAGCGCATTAGGCCGCGAAGCAGCTTTCAGGAGGCATCCAGGGCGAAGATGGAAAATTATCGCGCATACCTCATAGGCGACGACGGCCGCGTTGCCGGGTTCGACAAAATCAGCTGCCGCGACGACGCCGAAGCGCTGCGGAAGGCCGGCCGTTTCGCCGAAGGCAGGAAGGTTGAGGTCTGGACCGGCGCCAGGCTCGTCACGGTTCTTCAGAACGGCGGCGGCCGCGAGGCCTGAAGTTACCGGCAGCCCGCAGTCGATCATAGGAGAGTGCCATGGCGACCGAAGCGAGAGAGACAAGCACCCTGATCGGCAGCGATAAGGTCCAGGGTACCGCCGTTTACGGCACGAACGACGAGAGGATCGGATCGATCGAGCGCATCATGATCGAGAAGACGAGCGGCAAGGTATCGTACGCCGTCCTCAGCTTCGGCGGATTCCTCGGCGCGGGCAGCGACCACTACCCGATTCCATGGGACAACCTGAAATACGACACCGAGCTCGGCGGCTATAAAATCGGCATCACGCTGGAGGGCGACCTAGGGTAGCTAAAGCGAATTTAATCCTGCGGACGGGAACGCCCCGGGGGAGCCGATCGGTTAAGCGGCAAATCATCGATCAGTGTTCAGGCAGGCCGGTCACGGGGAGCCGCGCGCTCCCGCCTGACGGAGCGAAGAATGTGCCGCAAGTGCGATAATCTGCGCCGCGAAATCGCGGCCAGCCGCGAGCTTTCAACGGGACTGACGGCCCCCGGCAGCGTTCTCCTGATGAAGGACGATTTGAAAGCGCTCGAAGAGCGGATGAACAGGATGGTGGCGGAGCTCCATCCCGCCGCGAAGCAGGCCTAGTTCGGAACGACGTGGCAGCGCCGAAATTATCAATGGCCTCGGTGTTCGTCCGCCGGCGGCGGCACGGGGCCGCAGGCCCTCCGCTGGGAAATGCGGGACCGTGCGCACCTTCCAAGCGCAGGAGCTTTCATGAAGGACAATTGCCCTACCTGCTGCGGCCTCGGCTGGGTATGCGAACGCCATCCCGACAAAGCGTACGATCACGAGCTGGGATGCGTCTGCGGCTACGGCGCGCCGTGCGAGTGCAACGACAGCGATCCGCCTGATACGCGGCACGTGACCGTCGTTATCGAAACGATGCTCCACTAGCCTTCAGATCACATCATCTGAGGCATCGCTGCGGCAAATCGCTCGAAGGCCTTACATGGGTAGAACTGGCTTACATATACTCGTCACGGGCCCCTTTCCCCCAAGAGGCCCCCGCACGGTCCCGCAGCTTTTGCCCCAAAGCCCTACGCGGGACCGTGCACCCCAACGCGAATGTACAGGAAGAACCAATTACGTCAGAACGATGAAGCCGCGCACGCCTGAGAGCTTAGGTGTGAATAGCGGAAGTTGCGCCGCTGAACATCGTGTTATCCTTCAAGTACCCTTTTGCGCCTAAGGCTCGCACTCACTCGCAAAAGGGGGTGCGAGCTTTAGGTTTAAGGGACTGAGGGGCCGGTTGGCGAAGCATCGCGCCGCCCTTGGACGCCAAATTAAAGCGATGCAGGGGGCTGGCTCCGTGTACGGATGAACCCCAACCCTCGCTCAGCCGTTTACATGCAAAGTGTCCTTGACGGCTGAGGAGTACCCACCAGGGAATATCGAACGGCAGAGCATCAGTAGCTCGCGGAGAGAAGGACAATCGTCGCCGCCCGGAGACAAGGGATGAAGGCACGAGCATCGACCTAACCCACCACGGCCAGGGGGCTTCACCGTACCGGATGTTGAACTTACCAAGTAAGCAAAAACTCCATGGCGCTATCAAGCAACGGCGTATGCAAGAAGAACAAGGCGGGGTTCAGGGTCCATGCAATGATAAAGGCGAAGGACGGCGACGGCCGCGATTTCGTTTCGTGCTTCAGATGCGGCGCGATGTTCGTAGATTCGGCGGCGCGCGCTTGAAAAAGGAAGCCCGCAAGAATAGGAACGAGGGCGCCGCGCCTTGATTGTTTGAGCGGCTGCGCCTTTGCACGCGGCCTTCCAGCGCGGCTCTGCGGGGCGTCTCCTCCCTGCGGGGCCGTGCACCCTTTATCTTCGGGCTGCCCGCAATAAAGAGAACCTCATCAGGGACGCCGCAGCCGGTGCTATTTGGAAATTGGAACTAAGCTCCTGCGCCCGAATTTAGTTATCGGGCTCCGCTTTGAACACGAGGCCCCGCACGGTCCGACAGCATTGCCGCACAAGCCTAGCGGGACCGTGCATCTCTCTTACAGCCGTGCGGACCAATCCACCAGCAGATCGAACGCCGCGCGTACGAGCGGTGGGACCGCATGGCGGAGCTGTAAGTGGGCCATCAGAAATTGCCGATCCATTGAGAGGACCGCGCATGGAAACCGAATACTTCGAAGAGAACACGCCCCGCACTCCGGCAGGGGGCACGCGGAAGCAGAACGAGAAGCCCAACTTCAAGGAAACGGGCGAGCGCTGGAAGAAGCCCGCCAAAGGCAGCCTCGACAGGACCAAGCCAGGCCTCGACAAGCGGCAGGAGCTGAAGACGGGACATTGGCGGCATCCGCTCCGCTGAAAGCGGCGCAACCCAACGCGGGGATAACCGGCAGAGGCGCGGGGGTCTTCCGCGCGGGGACGAATATTATTTGTGGGTCAGCGACGTTCTACGCAGCCTTGCTGCGCGGTCAGGCAACTGCTTCCGCTCCTGCGGGACGGGCAGATGCTTGCGCTCCAGGGGGATTTGCAGCCGATCGCCGGGCTTCACCCCGTCCAGCCGCTTGAGCTCGAAGCCGGCATAACCTCCCGGCGCGATTGAAAGGGCGCGTTGCTTCTCGTCTGCCATCCAGAGCGTCCCGTCGGGACTGATCGTCAGCGTATGCCCGTCAAAGGGCTCGTATGGCGTCGTATCCTCGCTATCGTTGGCCTTCTTCACCCTGACAGTGAACCAGTTCTTCCTGCTCATGTAGCCTCTACTCTTTCACGCTGCCGCAAGCGGCCACCGCTAAGATAGGGCATCCTCTCGGAGGCTAGTCCAGCACGCACACGTTGAATTGCGCACAGCAAAAAGCCGCCCGTGCAGGCGGCCTTCTGTGTCATTCGGCATGCAAAATTGACCCCGTAAGCCGGGGGATCGGCGTCCAAAATTGACCCCCTACAGGTTGGCTGTTGCGCTGCCTGCTTTGTCATGAAGCAGGTGGTCGGGGATGCTGATCGTGGAGACGATTGCGCGGATACGGCGCGAACACTTCATCAAGGGCAAGACGATCAAGGAGATCGCCCGTGACCTGAAGGTGTCGCGGAACACGGTCCGGAAGGTGCTGAGGTGACCTGCAGTCGCGGCATCTACGACAACATGAAGACGGCGGTGGAGACGATCTTCGTCGGCAAGGATCGCCGATACAACCGCCGCTTCATGCAGATGTGCAGCCATTACCTTGTCCTGCCAACTCGAACGCTTACAAGACACCTCATCGTGCAAAGGAATTTCTCGTCAAAGCGAAAAAAGGCATCGGCCAGACTCGGGTCGATGCCGTGCGCGCCGGCGCGTCGGCGCTGCGGCAGACGGTCGAAGAGATCATCATCCGGGATCTGTTCAAGGGCATCGTGAAGCGTTGGGATGAACAGGTGAAAATTGGAAATTTGAAGGACGTTGAATGGTCGAATGAAGTTGCTGACGAAATCTGCCTGTTGCAGGACGACATTTCGCGGATAATCGACGCTCATTCCACATCCGACGAGTTTTGCGGCGGCGTGCCGGACCCGGATGATTTGGAAAAACTCATTGCGCGAGTGGATGTTGTGCAAGCGAACGCGAAAAGGCGGCGTAAGTAAGTTGCTGGCTAAGCACCTGAGCAAGCGTATAACCATTTAAGGATGCCCGATAAGCGGCTTAGGTTGGGACCTGTTTGGTCCTTCAGGCGGGGTGTTCTGCTTTACAATTAGCATCATTGTCCCAGAGTTGACACATGCAGAAAGCGAAAACGAGGTCGGAGCCGTGGACATCGGTCTGTAGCCAAGGAGCTATGCCGTGAACGAGCCTCAAATCATTTGTCCAAACTGCAGCCATGAAATCAGGCTAACGGAATCGCTTGCCGCGCCCTTGATAGAGGCGACCCGTAAGAAGTTTAGCGAGCAGCTGGCTGCCAAGGATGCCGAGGTTGCGAAGAAAGAATACGCAGTTCGCCGGCAACAGGAGGAGCTCGCGCTGGCGCGCGAGTCCATTGAAGAGCAGGTGAAGCAGCAGGTGGGGGCCGAGCTCAGCCAGATCGTCGCGGCCGAAACCAAAAAGGCCCGGGAAGCTGTGACGTCCGAGATCGAGACTAAGAACAACGAGCTCGCCCAGCTGCAGCAGGCCCTGACTATCAACACTCAGAAACTCGCCGAAGCCCAGCAGGCGCAAGCCGAGGTGCTGCGTCAGCAGCGCGCCCTGGCCGATGAGCGGCGCGAACTAGAGTTGACGATCGAGAAGCGCGTCCAGGCCACCCAGTCCGACATTCTGGCCAAAGCCAGGTCTGAGGCAGAAGATTCATTAAAGCTGAAGCTGTCCGAGAAGGACCAGCAACTGGTCGCCATGGCCAGGCAGATCGACGAACTCAAGCGCCGTGCCGAGCAGGGATCGCAGCAAAGCCAGGGCGAAGCGCTCGAGCTCGAGCTTGAGACCCTCCTTAGAAGCAAGTTTCCGGCTGATATCATTGAACCCGTCGGAAAGGGCGAGTTTGGTGGTGACATCATACAGCGGGTCAACGCCGCTCTTGGTGACGCCGCTGGAGTCATCCTCTGGGAGTTCAAGCGAACCAAAAACTGGAGCGATGGCTGGCTTGCCAAATTGCGCGACGACCAGCGCGCCGCGAAGGCGGATGTCGCGCTAATCGTATCGCAGGCTCTTCCCCGGGAAGTGGATACTTTCAACCTGGTAGACGGAGTTTGGGTTGCGCACACCCGCTGCGCGATTCCGGTTGCGGTCTCCTTGCGTCAGACGCTCATTGCAGTTGCCGGCTCACGCGCGGCTCAGCAGGGCCAGCAGACCAAGATGGAGCAGATCTACCAATATCTGATGGGGCCGCGATTTCGGCAGCGTATCGATGCGGCCATCGAAAAGTTTGGCGACATGCGGGAGGATCTGGAGCGTGAGCGCAAGTTCATGACCAAGCAATGGGCTAAGCGCGAAGTGCAGATCATCAACGTGATAGAAACCACGGCAGGCATGTACGGTGACATGCAAGGTATTGCCGGCAGGGCTCTTCCGGAAATTGAGAGTCTGGCCATCCCCATGCTCGGGGGCCCCGGCGATTGATGAGGCTAGCGTCAACCCGTCAGGTGGTTGGCATATTAGTCTAGCAGGCGAGCTGACTAGCCCTCAACGCAACGATCATTCGCGGTATTCTTTAGCTCGCGTGATGGATCGATGGAGTAAACCGCTCGCTAATGAGAATCAGCGCTGCAGAGTGATGGAGAGGCAACAGACCACAAATCGAACCGGAGCCTGTCTCCTTACGAGCTGCGACGTCATTCCACGTGTTCTGTGAGCGCGATTGCTTCCAACCCTTTGGGAACGAACTGATCGACAAACCTTATCCCAGGCTGCGCGGGCCGCGACTGGGTATTGTCATAGGGAGACCATCGGGCAGCACCTCAAGAAGGAGCGCGCTCAAGGGCAAGGGCTTCAAAACGCTCTCGCGATCGCTGCCATTAGGGCCGAAATTAGGGCCTAAAACATAATTACATGAAAATATATAGAAATAACAATATAGTATGAAAATAACTTGGCGGAGAGGGAGTCCGCCTCCGCCTAACTCAAGAGAAGCCGGAGAGAGCCGTTAGTGGATAAAAAGCGTTAAGGTTACTGTAGGATACGACCTTACTGAGCGCCAGCGACTACCGATATAAACCGGTGAGAACCGGCTGCTCGGCCGGGGGTCAATTCGGGGGCCGAACGGTGGCCTTAAATGCGCGGCAGGTTGATACGCTAAGAGCGCCGGGACGCTACGGCGACGGTCAAGGCCTCTGCCTCCAAATAACGCCCAGCGGAGCGAAATCCTGGCTCCTGCGCTTTGAGCGAAACGGCCGCGAGCGCTGGATGGGGCTTGGTGCACTTCATACCGTGAGCCTTAAGGACGCACGTGAACGCGCCCGAAAAGCCAGACAACAACTTCTCGATGGCGTCGATCCGATCGAAGCGCGCAAGGCTGAGCGTACGAAAGCGGCTCTAGAAATATCAAAGGCGGTCACTTTCCAAGAAGCTGCCACGGCGTATTTCGATGCCCATCAAGCGAAATGGAGAAATGCAAAACACCGCAACCAGTTCATCTCCACCCTAAGGGAGTATGTCTTTCCCAAAATTGGCAAGCTCGCTGTGGCGGACATTGACATAGGGTCGGTTCTATTGGTCCTTGAGCCAATTTGGCCTATCAAAACTGAGACGGCCAGTCGGGTGCGCAGCCGGATCGAAGCCATCCTCGATTGGGCGACTGTTCGAAAACTACGGGACGGCGATAACCCGGCGCGTTGGAAAGGCAACCTGCAGCATGTTTTGCCTGCCCGCGCGCGGCTCGCCAAACCGGAGCACCATGCGGCTCTTCCTTATGCCGAAATTCCGGCTTTCACGGCATTGCTCAGAAAAAGGGAGGGCGTGGCAGCGCGCGCGCTTGAATTTGTAATTCTAACAGCTGCCCGAACAGGCGAGGTGGTGGGCGCTCAATGGGACGAGATCGATTTCGCGGCTCGGACATGGACCGTACCGGGTAACAGGATGAAAGCAGGCCGCGAACACCGCGTTGCGCTCAGCAACGAAGCGGTCGAAATTTTAAAAGGCCTGCCACGTGAAAAGGACAATTCGTACGTTTTCATCGGGCCAAGAGCCGGTGGTCTGAGCAACATGGCCATGGCAGCTGTCTTACGGCGGATGGACCGCGTGGACATCACCGTCCACGGCTTTCGGAGCACATTCCGCGATTGGGCCGCGGAGAGCACCGCGTTTCCCAATCATGTTGTGGAAATGGCGCTCGCTCATACCGTGGGCAACAAGGTTGAGGCCGCATATCGACGCGGCGATCTCTTAGCGAAGCGTCGGCAGCTGGCTGCTGATTGGGCAAAATTTTGCACTCGGATAGGCATCGGGAAAACGGAGTCGCTCGTAATACCAATTCGGTCGAATACTTAAGCGCGAAGCTCATTGCTTGTGTGCTTGTGCGAGAAATTTTTACTACCTGGCTCGCGCGTGACCAAGATACATAATGCTCTCGAACGGATGGGGCCCGAACGTAAAGTCGAGGTGCCGGTCAATTCCACGTGGGCCGAAGCCACACATAGGTCCGACTTGAAAACCTGCCTGTAGTAAGACTTCGAGAAGCTCGGTTGGCTTAATGAAGAGGTCACTGTCGTGCGCGCCCTGCGGCAGCAATCGAAGAACGCGCTCGCCCAGAGTGATGATTACGAATTTGGCAAGCCAAGTGCGGTTGATGGTATCGAATATGAACAGCCCCCCATGTCGCAACACGCGCCGGACATCGGCAATCACCCTGGGAAGATCGGCGACATGCTCCAGAACGTCCACACAGACGACCACGTCACAGGACGCGTCGGGCAATGGAATACTCTCGCCGGCGCCCACGATGTAGTCGATCTCGAGCCCGGACAGACGGGCATGGTCCACGCCAGCGGCAATCGCACCGTGCGATGGGTCGACGCCGACAACTTTGGCGCCTCGACGTGACAACTCTTCCGCAAGGAAGCCGCCGCCACAGCCCAAATCCAACACGCGTTTGTTGACCCAATCGCCGACCAGCGGGTCAATCATCATCATGCGCGCAGGCGCCATTTTATGTAGTGTGCGCAGCCATCGAGTCTCACCGCTCCACCATGTGTCAGCGTGCTTCTCGTAGATGGAGAGGTCGTTTTTCATACGTCGTCCGGCTTGGCAGGCGGCATTCGCCTTCGGTACAAGGGAAGCCAATAGGGCACCCGCTTCTGATAGGCCCGAAACTGTTCGCCAAAACGACGGGAGAAACGACGCTCCTTCAACAGTGGCCCGGTCACGCAATAAAGTGTCAGGACGAGCGCCACTTCGAGCTGGTCTGGGGTCCATGTTGGGACCGTCCAGAGTGTCATCGCAAAGGCGACGTAGATTGGTTGCCGGCAGAAACGGAAAAGACCACGTTGGGGCATGGGCGCGTAGCATGGCGGGACCATGCGATAGACGGCCCACCAGCCCAGAAAGCCTATTTGCTGCGCGAAGCCCGCGTCACGAATTGCTTTGAGAAGCAAGAGCCAACTCACGAGATAAAGAGTGCAGAGAGTTGCCAGTGCAAAGCCTTGGGCTTGCCACCAAATGATTCCGCTCGGAGACTAGCCCAGAAAGAACAGAGCTACCTGCACGGAGGCAATAGTGGCGTAAGTTGTCGTTGCAAGGTCTTGGCCAATCGGCCTGGGTGCTGCGCGCGCCAGCAGCTTGGCGCCGCGTCGTCCCAGCAGAGCTGAGTGCACAAGCGGAAACTGAAGAAGCAGGGCAAGGTTTGCAGCGACGCTCCATGGCGCGTCAAGACCGCCCAGCGATCGGCTCATGCCGAAGAACATCATCACGATCATAGCGCCGACCCCGACGATGAATGACGCATGGCATACGACGCCATACCGCGCCCGACCGCTAGTCGGGCAATTCTGAATCTAAACCCTATGAGGTCCTACCATGGTCAAACGATCTGTCATTCGAAACCACCAAGCGCGGCGACGGTGCCCCGCTTACAAAACTCAGCAAGTCAATTCACCACGTAATACGCAAGGACCTCACAGAATGGCAAAGTCAATAAGACGCCGACACGTTGGAGACTTATTCGCTGCAAACAAGTCAATCGCTTTTGGCCGTGGATACTGTGACTCGATCGAACAGTTTTGGAGGATAAAGCGGCCTCCGATCGAACTCAAAAACGCTTTGCGAAGCGCAGGCGTTTCAAAACTTTGGGATGAAGAAGTTTTGGTAGGGGAAAACTTCATGGGCTGGCGTCTTAGTGCTGAGGCGATTCAGATTCTCGACGAATATTTCGGGAATGGTGTTTCTCTTAGCGCCGTCCATATCGCCTATGAGTTCGATGTGCGCGATGACGTCGATCGCGATGCATTCGTCGAACTATTAGATCGGTACACGGCGCAAAAATATCAACGGTCAACCGACGAGACTTTTCGCTTTCAAGCCACGCACTATTCGATTGATACGAAAATTCGCCAACTCAATGGCCAGCGAAGGCCATCGAAGATCGTCGTTAAGTATCACGACAAGCCGGGCAAGCTCGATGGAGAACTAGAAAAGCCGCGTATTGAGATACGTCTTGAAACGCCAGCAGGCGTGAAAGCCACAGGCATCAGCAGACCGATCGATTTGCTCGATATTAAGCCGGATGAGATTTTCTGGAAATCAGTGATAATCCGTGATTATGCCGAACGCGCGATTAGAGCTACTCGAAGAGGAACGACACCATCACCTTTTATCAACATAGACAGGCGTGTGAGGGCTGTTTTAAGAAAAACCGGAAGAGGCTGTCTTTTGGAATATCGAAGGTTGTATCCTCGACGTTTTAAGAAACTGCGTGACAGGCGTGATCTACTAGAAATTGATTCGACACTGTATTATTTGAAATCAAGGAATAGAAAATCTGAGGGGGTCCTAGGTGTTTGATCCCGGGGTTTGATGGTGCAATCTTTTCCACGGATTGGAAGGGTGCGCTATGGGACAGATTCTTCACGGAAGCGCCACGACGACAGAGGCGGTCCGTCGAGCAATACAAAATAGTCAAGAGAGCCTGAGAGCGCTTGCTGCACGCTATAACGTCAACCCCAAGACCATTTTGAAGTGGAAGAAGCGTTCTACGGTCGCCGACCTTCCAACCGGACCCAGGACGCCAAAATCCTCGGTTCTTTCGGTAGAGGAAGAAGCGATCGTCGTTGCCTTTCGCCGACACACGCTGTTGCCGTTGGACGATTGTCTTTATGCTCTTCAGGCCACGATCAAGCATTTGACACGCTCGTCCCTGCATCGCTGCCTGCAACGTCATGGCGTCAGTCGGCTGCCGGAGATCGAAAGCGACACGGCCACGAAGAAAAAGTTCAAGTCCTACCCGATCGGCTTCTTCCACATCGACATTGCCGAAGTCAGGACGAAGGAAGGCAAACTCTATATATTCGTTGGAATCGACAGAACCTCGAAGTTCGCCTTCGTCCAATTGCATGAACAAGCCGATCGTCCCACAGCGGTCATCTTCCTTGAAGCCTTGATCGCAGCCGTGCCCTATCGGCTGCATACAATCCTTACCGACAATGGCATCCAGTTCGCGGATCTGCCTCGCAACCGCAATGGTTGGACGGCGCGCTACCGGGTTCATCGCTTCGACCAGATTTGCAATGAGCACGGCATTGAGCACCGACTAACCAAACCCAACCACCCGTGGACCAATGGACAGGTGGAACGAATGAACAGGACTATCAAGGAGGCTACGGTCAAACGCTATCATTACGATAGCCATGACGAACTACGCGTTCATCTGGCCAACTTCGTTGACGCCTATAATTTTGCTCGACGGCTTAAAACGCTCAAAGGCCTCACGCCATATGAGTCCGTCTGCAAATCCTGGACCTCAAAGGCGGCGGCAGAGTCACCGGACATCTATCGAGATCTTAAGGATATCGACGCGTTGATTATGGCCCGTGATCTGTATCGCGCGCTTAAAAAGCTGCGCGTTCTGATCCGCGCGAACGAGCATCTCAGGGTTGAAAATTCCGGAATCATCCAGGCTGATGATCCCGTTTGTTTGGTTGGAAGAAACGAGGCTGAAAACAGCAACCCTCTAAACTCACGGGATTAAATCCTTGAGCGAGGCTGTATATGTGCTGTGTTGATTTCGTCGCCGAGAGGACGATTTCCACGAGTAAGGCGGACGGGATTGAATCCGCGATCCTCCATTTATAACGCTAGCGAGATTCTGCTTCTTTCCGCACCGGTTGCTTCTAGCACGTCGCGACGGGGAACATTTGTCGCCGTCATCGCGTGGCCTTGGTTCTGGTTTTCATAATGGAGCAGTGATGGCACAGGAAACCTGCAAGTGCGGAGCGGTGTACGATGTGACCTATCACGACACGCCAATCCCAGATACCGATAGCGAGGACTGCGTTCATTGCGTGCGGCGGCTGGCGTCATGGCGCAATCAGACGATTTGGTCGGAATACACGCTGGTAAGTGCTCCGGGCTAGATCAGTCTGTCGGGGGCTATCCGCCGAACAATCGCGACCAAAAACCGCGAGGCCGGTTTCGTTCTATCTATTGCAGTATCAATCGATTGTATTCGTCGCTGACTGCCTTCATCGAAATATGACCCTTGCTGCCCTCGGCTTGTTTGAGAAGCACATGATCTGTCGGCTCGGATATCAGCGCCGCATTCCTAGCTATACTGTTCTGCAAATCCTTGAAGGGGTCACTCGTTGATCTCCTCCCCGCTTGGAAGTCTATCGTTCGTTGAAGAAGTTGTTCGTGCTGGTTATCTGCGCGGGCGCTGCCCGCAGCCTGTCAAGCATCGCGTTGCAGTACTGCCTATATGCATTATATGGAGCGCCTTCACCGGCTTTCATTTGCTGTGCGTGGCGGTGACAAAGTAGGCCACGGAGCGCCGGCGTGATGTCGGTGCGGGCGGAGTAAAAACCGTCCAGTGGCTAGGTTGATCCCTTTG